>JAADYY010000203.1 GCA_010092805.1 Chloroflexota bacterium
GAACGCACGGGCCGAATAAATGATAATGGGCAGTTCGCGAAGTTCGGGATCGTTCTCAATGGTTTCTAACAATGAGAACCCGTCCATATCGGGCAGCGTCAAATCGAGAATGATCAGGTCTGGGCGGTGCTCGTAAATCGCGCGCATCCCGTCGCGCCCAGTGAGCGCCTCGAACACGTTGAAGTTGCCGCTCGCGTGGATCATCCGCCGTGCCAAGCGCAGATCATGCGGGTTATCGTCGATGATCACGACGGTACGCGGTTCGGCCTCGGCGTCTGCTGCGAGCGGCCCGGCAGCTTGATCAGGCGGCTGGCCGGGTTCGGCTTCGGCAGGTGGCGCACCGGCCAACGGCTGATCGCCGAGCGTTTGCACGATATGATCGACGAGTTGCCGAGTGTTGAAATTGCTTTTCATCCACACCGATTCAGAATAGCGTTCCAGCAGATCTTTGTCGTGCTGCGAAAGGTTCTTCGCGGAAACGACCACCACCGGGATTTGCGCGGTCGCTTCATCGGCGCGCAGGTGTTCCAATAATGTAATCCCATCCATTTCCGGCATTGTCAGGTCGGCGACGATCAAATCCGGGGGGTTATTGCGCACCGATTGTAGCGCTTCGACACCGTTGCGCGCCTCGAACACGCGGTAGCTTTTGTACGTGCGCAGCAGCCGCCGGATCAAGCGGCGGTCGTTGGCGTTGTCATCCACCACCAGAATCGTCGTCACCTGTTCATCGAGGTGCTGAAGCGCCGCGCTCAGCCCCTCTTCCTGTGTTTTGGCCCCGCCTGGACTCTTTTCGTAGTCCAGACTGAGCAAATACTGATCGCCGAGAATGTGGCTTTCGGCGGTGAAAGTGTGCCCGGAACAGTTGACCACTACGGTTTCGTCGGGGCGAATTGTACTCGCTTCCAGCAGTTTCTCCAACCCGGCAAAGGCGACCGCGGTCGCGGGTTCCACCGAAAAGCCGGCTTTGCTCGCCAGGCGGCGCATGGCCTGGAAGGTCTCACCGTCTTCCACCGCGATCATCGTGCCGCCGTTGGTCAGCGCCGCTTCGCGGAGCTGTACATAACCAAAGCCCGGATCGCCTGTGGCCAGCACAGTGATCAACGTTTTGGGCACGACGGGTTCGGCGGTTTTGTGGCCCGCTGCGAACGCGCGTACCATCGGTGCGCACCCCGCCGCCTGAATGATCCCCAGCTTGGGCATTTTGTCGATGAGGCCCATCTGCAGCAGCTCGCTGAAGCCCTTCCACACACCCAGCGGGCCAATGCCACCGCTCACCGCCTGAAGGTACCAATCGGGGCTGCGCCACCCGCCGCGCTGATCGTCGTGCTGCAAGCCCAACTGTTCGGCGATCTCGTAAGCGATGGTCTTCATGCTCTCTTTGCCGGGGATGGCTTTCGCGCCGCGATCCAGATGGATGTCGCGGCGCTTGGCGAACTCGGCGGCGACACGCTTGGTCTCGTCATACGTCCCAGAGACCTTGACGACTTCCGCGCCGTACAGCGCCGCTTCGCGCATCTTCTCGGAAAGCACCAGACTGGTGAGGAACAGCCACAGCTTGATGCCGGCGCGGGCGCAGTAGGCGGCATACGCGGCGGCGGCGTTGCCCGTCGAGGCCAGCACACATTCGGTGATCCCGGCCTGCCGCAGGGCCGTCACCGCCAGCGCCGCCTGCCGATCTTTGAATGAGCTGGTGGGGCCGTTGCGCTCGTCCTTCACATAAATATACGGGTGATCAAACAGCCGCTCATACTGGTAAAGGCGGATGAGCGGCGTGTAACCTTCGTAAAACGAGATTTCCGGGTCTGGCCCGTCAATGGGCAGCAATTCCTGGTAACGCCATAACGAATGATCTCGCCCGGCCAACGGTTGCGCCCAAATGGGCGCAACCGCTGCATAATCGTAACGTGCGTCTAGCCAGGGCGAACCGCAGGTGGGGCAGGCGGCGGCCAAAACATCAGCCGCCATTTCCTGCTTGCACGAAAGGCAAACAGCGTGTGTGAGGTGTTGAGCCATCAATTCGCCTGTTCTTCGGCTTGGGGCATCAGCGGCACCGTGAAGCGGAATGTCGAGCCGACGCCGAGTTCACTTTCGGCGGTGATGTCGCCGCCGTGCAGTTGGACCAGATGGCGGGTGATGCTGAGGCCCAGGCCCGTGCCGCCTGCGCGCCGCGTCGTGGAGCCGTCCACCTGCTGGAAGCGCTCGAAGATTTCGTTGAGCTGCGCCTCGCTAATGCCGATGCCCGTGTCGTCAATGGCGACGAAGGCGTATTCAGCGTCATGGATGCCATACGATACGGTGATCTCACCCTCTTCGGTGAATTTGGCGGCGTTGCTCAGGATGTTCATCACAATCTGCCGCAGCCGCAGTTCGTCGCCGATGGCCGCCGGCATATTTTCGATGCCCAGCAGCTTGAGGGTCACGGGTTTCTCTTTGATGAGCACCTGCGACGCATGGATGATGTCTGGCAGCAGCTTATCCAGTTGGACGGGGTTGCGGTCAATGCGCATCTGGCCCGCTTCGATCTTCGCCAGGTCGAGAATGTCGTTGATGATGGAAAGCAGATGCTGGCCGCTGCCATGAATGGTCTGCACATCTTCCACCGCGTCATCAGAAAGTTCGCCGTCGTCGCCGTCCAGCAGCACTTCGGAGTAGCCGATAATCGAGTTGAGCGGGGTGCGCAGCTCGTGGCTCATATTCGCCAGGAACTGCGACTTGAGCTTATCGACTTCACGGAGGCGTTCGGCGGTTTCGCGCTCATACTGTGCTTGCCGTTCCATGATGGCGAAGGAGCGCGCGTTCTGGATAGCGACCGCAATCTGCGCGGCCAACGTCGATTGAATCTGCAAGTCTTCGTCGCGGAAGCGGTCGAAATCGCGCGACTGCACGTCGAGCACCCCCAGCAGCTCATCGCCGATGAGCAGCGGCACCGCCAACTCCGAGCGCGTTTCTGGGAGCATTGGGTTGGGCAGGTAATCGCCCACCTGCATCACGTTATTGGCCATAACACCCTGGCGGGTGCGGGCGGCGCGCGCCACCAGCGACAGTTCACGATCCATCGGGATGCTGTGACCGCGTGCCTTCATCGAACGCCCGGCGCGCCCAGACCCCGCGGCCAGTCGCAGCAAGCGCCCACCCTGATCCAGCAGATAGACATGGGCGTGGTAGACATCGAAGTCTTGGCGGGTTTTATCCACCACCGTTTGCAGCAGCTCTTCCACATCCAGGATGGTGGATGTGGCGATCCCCACTTCGGATACAGTAGCGAGCTGGACGGCCAGTTTCTGCGACTGCCGCTCAGCGGCCTGCGTCTCCAGATAATTGCGGCGGCTGGCGAC
>JAADYY010000204.1 GCA_010092805.1 Chloroflexota bacterium
GTTTCTGGGCTGCTTGAATGAGCTGAGGCTGGTGGCATCGCTTACCTTTCTGGGGCCATTTTGCGCTATGATCATCACACAGGCAGATAGACTGCGGCTTAATCCAGGATAAGCAAGGATTATGAGAGATTCGCAATTCATCAGTGTCGCCAACGCTGCACAACTCACCGAACGCGCGCAGATGCGCTGCGGGTTCATTACCGAGCTGAAATGGGCGCACAACGGCAAGCTGTTGGCGGTGGCGCACGGGCGCGGCGTCAATCTGTGGGCGGATGGGTTCGGTGGGGCACCCACCCGCACGCTCGAAGCGCACGATGGGCCAGTCAAGGGCCTCGCCTTCACCCCTGACGACCGCGTGATCGCAACGGCTGGTGCGGATACAACGGTGCGGCTGTGGCTCGCGCTCGATGGCCGCCCCTTGAGCGTGCTGCGCGCGCATCAGGGCAGCGTGGAAAGTGTGACCTTCAACAACATCACCAACACAACGCGGGCGCTGGTCGCTTCTGGCGGCGGCGACCAGATGGTATATGTGTTCGATCTCACCGAGAGTGTGCGCTTCATTGGGCTGCAAGGGCACAGCAACGATGTCACGTGTGTCAAGTTCAGCCCAGACAGCCGTTTGTTGGCGTCCGGCAGTTGGGATCACACCGTGCGGCTGTGGGATGTGCAGAACGAGCACTTGCTCACCGAGATGCAGCACGATGATTGGGTGCGCGATCTCGCGTTTAGCCCAGATGGCAACCTGCTGGCGACGGCCAGCAAAGATTCGACCGTCGCGCTGTGGGATCCAGCGACGGGGGAGCAGCGGTTCATCTTCCATGCGCACGACGGCGGCGCGGACTGTCTCGCATTCAGCCCCGATGGCCGTCTGCTCGCCACCGGTGGCCGCGATCACGCTATCAAGCTGTGGGATCTCGCCGCGCCCAGCCAGACGCCCGTCGTGGCGCTGAGCGGCCACGACAAACCCGTCCTGACGGTCGCTTTTCACCCCAACGGGCACATGCTCGCATCCGGCAGCGGCGATAATACCATCCGGCTGTGGTCGCAACCCAGCGCCGCCTCGCAAGCGCACTGACGACGACCCACCCGTCAGTTTAGCCGCCGCCTTAACCCTTGAGGGACGTTGTGTTTGACGCTTGTTGGCCCTATCGTTATACTTTAGACATCTTCGCTTGATCAATCATTTGAGTTATGCTGGTAACGAAAGGCGCAACCGATGGAGTCCCCACCGAAGATCGATCCGGAACTTCTGGAGATTCTGCGCTGCCCCGTCGCGGTGCATTACACCGACAAAGGTGACGACCCCGGCCACCTGGAACTGGTCAAGGAGCACTGGTTGGTATGCGCGGATTCAGGGTACAAATATCCTATTCGCAATGGGATTCCCGTGATGTTGGTGGACGAAGGCGAAAAGTGGAAAGATACAGATGTTGACAGCCTGCCGGTGCCGCCTCCAGAAGCCTGATCGCAGCGGTCGCGCGGCCTGAGCACAACGCTCAGCATCGCCCTTATGCGCGCCGTGTGGCGCACCCGTCGAGCGTCTGTTCAACCTGGTCATGCAGAAAGTTGATCAAATCCGATGGCCGATTTTTCATCGCTAGAAGCAGTGGCTCATGACGCGGCGGCGCTGCCAGTGCCAGTGCCCGGCAACCTGATCGGGCGGGATGTGACGCTGGCGCACGTCTACAGGCAGCTCAAAGAAAATAAAGCGGTCTTGCTGTATGGCCCGCCTGGGATTGGCAAGACGGCCCTGGCCGCCAAGCTTGCCTCGGCTTTTGCGGAGCTTCCCGGCGGTGTGTTGTGGTTCACCAGCGACGAGATGCCGCTGGCAGAGATGATCGCGCGTATCGGGCGTGTTTATCACCTGCCAGAGGTCGCCACCTCGGAAAACCCGATCACGGTGGTCGAGGCGGCCTTCGAGCATCTGCTGCGCCGCAAACCGCTGATCGTGATCGATGGGCGGTTGGGCACGCAGGCCATCACCGAAGTCGTGATGCGTGTGGCCTCTGAACTGCCCGTGCTGATGCTCAACCCCGAAGAGCTTGAAGGGCCGTGGACGGCGCTGCGGCTCGGTCGGTTGGAAGCGGAGGCCGCCACAACGCTGTTCAAGCAGTTGCTGGCGCACCAACCCGGCCAACCTGAGGATTACATCCCTCAATTGGTTAAGGCGTTCGACTACGCGCCGTTGGCCCTGGCGATTGCGGCAGGCGCGATTCGCGCTGGATCGCCACAGGCATTCATCGGCGAAATGTCCAGGGCGCAAAGCTCCGGTGCCACGCCGCAATTGCTGGCGCTCACCGCCGCCTTCCGCAGCCTGAACAATGCGCTGCAAGGGCTGCTGCTGGTGCTGGGTGCGATCCCTGGTGGGCGTGGGTCGGCGGAACTCATCAGCATGATTGGGGGTGCGCCGCTGGCGAGCATCCAACCAGCCATGCAGATGCTGGTTGACCGCTATCTGGTCGAGGCCGTCACGCGCTTCGACCAGCCCTATTATCACCTGCACCCGATCATCGCCTCATTCACGCAGAGTTGGCTGCGCGGTTCGGGGCGGCTGGAAGGGCTGCAAGCCAAAGTCCGTGATTCGCTGCTCAACTACGCACGCAGCTACAGCACCGAAGATGATGCGGCGCATAACAAACTGGCGCTGGAGATGGACACCTTCATGGTGACAGCCCGCGCCGCCGCTGAGGAAGGCGAGCGCGACTTCGCCAACCAACTCGTCTCATCGCTCAGCGACGCGGGCAATTTCATCAGCGCGCGGGGCTATGTGTATGAGTTTCTGCAACTGCGTGAATTGGCGGCCAGTTCCACATCTGCGTTCCCCGCCTATGATGGCGCGCTACCCCCATCGCCGCCACCGCTGACCACCACGCCGGAACCCGAACCCGATGAAATTGGGATTGCCGTTGATCTGGATGAGGTCGATCTCGTTGAGGATGACGGCAGCGAAATCGCCTTCGACGAAGACGATGGGGCGCTGCTGGACGACTACATCGCCGACCTTGAAGAGGATCTCGTCGAAGCGGACGACGAAGCCAGCGCGGTGCCGACGATCTCGACGCAGCCGGGCATCACTCCGACGGCAGTCCCGCTCAGCGAGCTGGATCGGCTGCGGGCAGCCCTGGAACGCGCGCGCCAGAACGACGACAAACGCACCCAGGCCAGCATTCTGAATTCGATTGCCCGCATTCAGGCCGCGCAAGGCGAGGACGCCAGCGCCATCAACAATCACACAGCGGCGCTGTCGCTGTACGAGACGCTCAACGACTCGTTTGGTGAACTGACCAACCTCGATGCGCTCGCGGCGCTGTCGGTCAAGACGGACAATCCACAGGCCGCGATTCTGCACGCCTCGCGCGGCGTCGAGGTGGCGCGGCGGCTGGGCAATCAGGAGGTGGTCGAGATACGGCTGCTCACGCTGCTGGGCGATACCTATCAGCAGCTTGGCGAGAGCGAAAAAGCGCTCAATGCGTATGGTAAGGCGCTTGAGCTTGCGCGCGGCTCCGCAGATCCTGGCGAGCGGGCGGTGCTGATCAGCAAGTTAGGGTTCGCGCAGCTCGATCACGGCGAACCATCCCAGGCGATCCGCACCTGGGAAATGGTGCTGCCGGATCTCCGTGAGCATGGGCGCACCGATTTTGAGGGGCGCGTGCTCGGCGGGTTGGGTACGGCCTCGGGTGAATTGGGCCGCTGGAGCGAAGCCATCCCCTACCACACCTCGGCCCTGCACATCACGCGCACCGCAGGCGACAAGGCAGAAGAAGCGATTCAGTTGAGCAACCTCGGTTACGCTGCCGTGCAAATCAACGATCTCAAGAACGCGGCGCTGCGCTACCGTCAGGCGCTGCACCTGGCCTACGAAAGCGGCGATCCCAACCATATCGTCAGCAGCACCGTCGATCTGGCGCGGCTGCTGCTGCAAAGCGTTCGTTACCTGGATATCGTTGAGCTGCTGGTCGATTACGCGCTGCAAACCGAGCCTGACGACCGGGATCTCCGCCAGATCAAGACGCAAATCGCCGAAACCCGTGCAGAGGTCGGGGCCGATCTACAGCCCGCGCCCGTCGGCGGCACCGCGCGCGATTACGCTGCCAACGCTTACAAACTCCTCGACTCGTAACGCAAGCCGCACAGCGCCATGCCACGACCGGCCTCCCGCCGCCGGTCGTGGGCGTTCGCACCCCCACCCGAAAAACGTCCGCAGCAGCGCCGCTCAGCGCGCGGTCTTATTGGCGAGTGGGCACAATTGAGCCTACAATAGATGCTAAGTGACGCAATCTTTACCACACCCCAGCGCGAGGACTCCCACCCCATGCAAACCGACCTGTTGGCTGGCAGGCAGATTGACGATTACACCGTGCAGAAACGCATTGGGCGTGGCGGGATGGCTGCGGTGTACAGCGCCTACCAAGCGTCGGTTCATCGTGAAGTGGCGCTCAAGATCATCTCGCTTGATCCCGGCCACAGCACCAGCGAGGAGTTTCGCCAGCGGTTCGCCCTGGAAGCCAAAGTGATCGCGGGGCTGGAGCATCTGCATGTTTTGCCCATTTACGACTACGGCATCATTAATGATGAGCTAGCGTACATCGCTATGCGGCTGCTGCGCGGCGGCTCGCTGAGCACGCTGCTGGGCACCGGGCAGTTGACGCAGGAACGCATCGCCGACATTCTCACGCAGATCGCGCGCGGTCTCACGTATGCGCACAGCCGAGGCGTCATCCACCGCGACCTCAAGCCCAGCAATATCCTCCTGGATGAAACAGGCAACGCCTACCTGACCGATTTCGGGCTGGCGAAGCTGGTCGAAGACTCGCTGGAACTCACCCGCAGCGGCCACATCGTCGGCACACCGACCTATATGGCCCCGGAGCAACTGCGCGGCGACCCGCTCGATCACCGCTCGGATATTTACAGCCTGGGCGTGATTCTGTATCACATGCTGGTCGGTCGCCCACCGTTCGATTCGACCGAGAGCAACATGGTTTCGATGATCTATCAGCATTTGGAGCGGCTGCCGATCCCGCCGCGCCAACTCGTACCGGAAATTTCGTCGGAGATTGAGTTCATCGTGCTCAAAGCCTTGAGCAAAGACCCCGCCGACCGCTTCGACACCGCCGATGAACTGGCCGACGCCTTCAATCTGGCGCTGGGGCGCACGGTCAGCTCGACCAGCCAGCCGGCGCTGCGCCCGGTCAAGCCGCGCACCGACGCGCCGAGCATTCCGTATGGGCGGACACCCACCGACCCACAGTTCGCCGCCGCCCCTCCCGTAGATCATGAAACGCATCTCGATACCATCAGCGCGGTTCGGGCTGTATTGCGCTCGCGCCGCCCCACCGTTTGGGTGGGGGTACTGGCCGCGCTCATCATCGGGGTCGCGGGGCTGGGATTTGTGCTGACTCAGGCCAACCGCCCAGTGATCTTCCCAGCCGCAACCGTCCTGATAAACGCCCAGGGCAGCGCCGGAGACGCGCTCCCCACCGCTAACGAGATCGCGGTTGCGCAACAGCGGTTGGGTGCGGATGGCTTTCTCGCTTACAGCGCGTGCAACCGCACCAGCGAGTATCACGCCCGACAAGCCCGCGAAATGAGCGAATTTGCGGCGGGGTACGGGTTACGGCTGGAAATTTACGACAGCGAGAACGACGCCTACCGCCAGATCACCCAGATTGAACGGGCGCGCACCGACGGTGCCCATCTTCTAATCGTCTGCCCGCTGAATTACGCACTTCTTGACGAAACCCTCAGCGCTGTGCCCGCCGATGAACTGCCGCTCGTTTTCATGAGTTCGCAAATTCCCAGTTACGGCGGGGTGCTGTTGGGTGGCGACGATTATTTGATGGGCCGCGCATCGGGCGAGGCTGTGGGTGCCATCATCGCGGCTGAGTGGCAGGGTGAAGCCGATGTGGTCATCCTCGATTTTCCCGACATGCCGTTCATCACGCAGCGCGCCGATGGGCTGCGCGACGGGATCAAAGCGCTTGCGCCGAATGTCAACATCATTGGGCGCTATTTGGGCGGCACGCGCGAAAACGGCGAACAGTCGATTCGCCAACTCCTGGCCGATGGCGTGGGCTTCGAGGCGATTCTGAGCATCAACGATGCTGGAGCCTATGGTGCCGTCCGCGCCCTCGAAGACGCGCAGGTCGCGCCCGGAGATGTGATCATCGGCAGTGTGGATGCCGAAGCCCTAGCGCGCAGCTACATCCTCGACGGCTACTTCTTCCGTGTCTCGGTCGATGCCGGGCGCGAACAATTCTCCCGCACCGCCATTGATGTCGCGGTCAAGCTGCTGGCGGGCGCGACGGTGCCGGAGTTGTATCTTGTCCCCCCCGGCGACGTGATCACCCGCGACACCTTGATCGCGCAGGGCACCGCAGACTAACCCAACAGCCGCACGCGCAGCATTTCGGCGAGATTGTGGCCGATGATCCGGTATTCACTGCCCAGCTTGATCTGCACGGGGCCGTTGAACGGCGCGAAATGATAGATTTCGAGCTGCTTGCCCGGCACCAACCCCAATGCCCCCAAGTATTCGAGGCGGTCAGGTTCGCGGGTGCGCACGCGCGTCAGTTCCAGCAGGTGATGCTCCGGTGCTTCGGTGAGCAGCAGGTCGCGTATATCGGGGATGTCACCGTCCACCGTTGGGATTGGCTCGCCGTGCGGGCACCGCGTCGGGTTCCCAGCCATCTCGGCCATGCGTTCAGCCATTGCATCGCTGAGGGCGCGGCTCATCTTGGTGGACTCGCCGTGAACCTCGTGCCAGCCGAAACCCATCACGGTGACCAGAAACGACTCCACGATGCGCTGGCGGCGAAGCTGCTTGAGCGCCTCGCGTTCGCCCTCATCCACCAAGCGGATGCCCTGATACGGTTCGTGCGCCAGCAAACCCAGATCGCGCAGCTTGCCGACCATCCGGTTGACGGCGGGCGCACTCACATCCATGAGATCCGCAAGCGCGGACGTACTGACATACGGTTGCAGCGCGTTGAAATCTGACAGCCGATAGATTTCGGCCAGATACTCGCGCATCGTCGGGCTGAGATCATCGGTAGCGGCGCGTTTGCGCGCGTTATCCACCATCGTTCACACTTAATCCGTAAATCCGTAATCGCTGAAGGTTACCACCCGTGTTCGAGCCGGGCGATCAGCCGTTCGGGCATGTCGTGATGCCGCATCCGCTGCTGCACCGCCGGGATGTCGTACGGGATGCGGCGGTGTTCCCACAGGTTGGTCTCCACATCGAGGATGGCATAGGCGGCGTCGGGGTTGGCGTCGCGGGGCTGGCCCACGCTGCCGGGGTTGATGATCTGCCGCCGTCCGTTGAGGTGGCGCTGCTCGCCGTACAGCGGCATGAGCGCTTCGGTCTCGCCCTGCGTGTCGATCATTTCGTAAATGATGGGCTGGTGGGTGTGACCGACCAGACAGTAAGGCGTTTCGAAGTGGGCGAAGTTCAGGGACGCGATCAGCGGCTCCAGGATGTACTCCCAGACGGGTTCGCGTGGGCTGCCGTGTGCCAGCGTGTAATCGCCGATGACGAACGTCGTCGGCAGAGCTTCCAGGTAAGCGGTGTTTTCCGCTGTGAGGGTGCTGCGCGTCCAGTCAACGGCTTTGCGCGCGTCCGGGTTGAAGGTGCGAATATCCAGGCGACCGAGTGCAGCCCAGTCATGGTTGCCCGCCAGGCACAGATGCGGCAGGCTGCGCAACCGTTCGACACATTCGTTAGGGTCGGGGCCGTAGCCCACCACATCGCCCAGGCACCAAACGTATTCCCACTCCCCCTTGGCATCTTCCAA
>JAADYY010000205.1 GCA_010092805.1 Chloroflexota bacterium
CACTCGCTTAAGAAACAGGAGCACTATCTACATGAACAGGAACCGTGTTCTGGCACTGCTCGCCATGCTGGCCCTGGCCTTGACGCTGAACACCGTCGTGGCGCAGGATGCTGAAGGCCCCACCCTGCGTTACTTCTCCTGGGAACCGGCCCAGACCGACACCTTCGAGCGTGAACAGGAACTGCTGGACATCTGCGGCGCGGATGGCGGCTACACTGTTGATCTGGAGAGCCTGGGGACGCCCGATTACTTCGAGCGCATCAGCGCCCTGGCTGCCGCTGACGACCTGCCCGACGTGTTCGGTGTCGGTTCTGGCACGATTGATGAGTGGGCCGAAGCTGGCCTGCTGCTCGACATCACCGAGTACATCGAGCGCGACATTGTGCCGATTCAGGATCAATATTTCAGCGGCCCGTTTGAACTCGCCCGCTTCCCGAAACCGGACGGCCCCTACTACGCCTTCCCCTACGCCGTGATTCACACGGTGCTGTGGTACAACATGGATGCCTTTGACGCCGCCGGCCTCGAATATCCCTCCGAAGAAGGCTGGACGTGGGATGAATTCCTGGCTGCTGCCGAGGCGCTGACCATCGACGAGAACGAAGACGGCCTCATCGACCAGTATGGCTTCTGGATGTGGCGCGGTCGCTACGCCCAGACCGAAGGCTGGATCTACCAGAATAACGGTGACATCTTGAACGACTCCAGCACGCGCTTTGCGCCAGACGAAAACGCCATCGAGGCGCTGGAGTTCCTGGCGAGCCTGGTGCTGGAGCACGAAGTCGCGCCGCCGCCGTCCGAATTTGAGGGGTTGCGGATGCAGGATGTCGTGCCGTTGGGCCTGGCCGCGATGTTCGTGGACGGTAACTGGCAGATGGACAACTTCCGCGCTCAGCACGCAGCCAACCCCGACGCCGCGTTCCGTTTCGCTGCTGCGCCCATCCCGCGTGGCCCGCAGTGGGAAGCAGACACCATCTTCGCCTGGGCAGATATGTTCGGTATCGCCGCCGATACCGAGTATCCAGACGAAGCCTGGCACCTGGTGAACTGCATCACCGGCCCCACCCGTACCCTGGAATATCAGTTCGCTGGCAAGATCCCGGTCTACCGCCCCACCGCCGAAGACGAGGCTTGGCTGGAACTGGATCAACTGCCGCCGAACAAGCAGTTCCTGCTGGATTGGGCGAATAACCCGAGCCAGGCGAGCTTCACCCCGTCCTGGGGCGAATGGCGCGGTTACACCAACGGTGAAGGTCTGGAAGGCCAGTTCTGGGCCGTCCAGGAAGGGGACATCACCCTGGCACAGGCGCTAGAAGCGCTGGATGAAAGCGCCAATGAGGTGCTGTCGCGCGTCTTCCCTGAAGAATAACCCCCACTGCCGCCTGATTGCTGCACGGTCTGTTGATGTCTATCAACAGACCGTCTTTTTTTGTCCGCATAGCCCCCAAAACCCACAAAACCATGCGCTACTACAAACCCATCACGCCGTATCTATTCATCGCCCCCATGATCGGCGGGCTGCTGCTGTTTCGGATTGGCCCGATCCTCGCGTCGGTGGTCATCAGTTTTACACGCTGGGATATCATTAGCGATCCCATCTGGCTGGGCCTGGGTAACTACCAGGAACTCTTTGCCGACGACACGTTCTGGCGTATCTCCGGAAACACGCTGCTATTTGTGATCGCTTTCGTGCCCGGTACGATGATACTCGGCATGGCGATGGCCCTGCTGGTCAATCGCAAGCTGCGGGGGATCGCTTTTTTCCGGGGCCTGTATTTCATGCCCTACATCACATCAATGGTTGCCGTTGCCATTGCCTGGAACTGGATCTTCAGCCGGCGTTTTGGGCTGCTGAATAATCTACTACTCAGCATTTTTGGCGTGGAGACGCTGCAAACCCTGTTCGCCACCGATAGGGTGCCGCCGGCCTGGCTTTCCGATTATCCGTTTGTGATTGCGTCGATCGTCATCGTCAGTGTGTGGAAGGCTGCCGGGTTCCAGATGATGGTGTTTCTGGCTGGCTTGCAGAGCGTGCCCCAGACCTTGATAGAAGCGGCCCGCATTGATGGTGCCAACGGCTGGCAGGTATTCCGGCACATCACGCTGCCGTTGATCTCGCCTGTGACTTTCTTTGTCCTCATTATCTCGATTATCGACGCCTTCAGAACCTTCGAAGTGACCTTCACGATGACGCAGGGCGGGCGGCTGAGTTCAGGCAGCACCCTAGCCTACGGCATCTATCAGAATGCCTTTCTATGGGATCGCATGGGGTATGGCTCGGCGATGGCGGTCGTTTTGGTGCTGATTATCTCTGCCCTGACGTTCATCAATTTTGCGGCGCGGCGGCGGTGGGTCGCGCAGGATGTCTATTAGGAGACGCGCTGTGGCGACACCATCTACTCTGCTCAGATCCCCGTATCCGGCTGCGTCCACGTTTCAAAGCCAAGCGACACAGGCGGGCCGCCGAGCGATCACGTACGGCTTGCTGATCGTCTTTGCCGTGTTCACGGTTTTCCCGTTCTTCTGGATGGTTGTGACTTCGTTTAAGTCTGGTAACGCAATTTTCGAGCTGCCGCCGAGCTTCGTGCCGGATAAGCTGTTCCAGCCGGATATGTTCGATAACTACATCGAAGTGCTCACCCGGCACAACTTCATCCGCTACACCATCAACAGCTTCTTCGTCTCCACCATGACCGGCATCGGCCAGGTGATCACGTCTTCGCTGGCGGGATTCGCGTTCGCGCGGTTGCAGTTTCGCGGCAAGAATGTGCTGTTTGGGCTACTGCTGTTCACCGCCTTTTTTCCAACTGAAGTCACCATCATCCCTGAATTCATCCTCGGTGCCAGGGTCTTTGATCCGCTGCTGGAACCGATTGGCGGCTGGATGAATACCTTTGCGCCGCTGATTGTGCCATCGTTTATGGTCGGTTCGTTTGGCACCTTCTTGATGCGCGAGTTCTTCTCGACGCTGCCCAAAGAATTGGACGAAGCGGCGATCATCGACGGGGCGAACGTGTTCCGCATCTATCGCAGCATCTATCTACCGCTGTCGCGCCCAGCCATGACGACGCTCTTCCTGCTGTCCTTCATCAACAACTGGAACGAGCTGCTGCGCCCCGTGTTATACATCAGTTCGCGCGAGATGCAGACGGTGACGATGGGGCTGACGACGTTTCAGGGTGAGTTTGAGTCAGAATGGAATTTGCTGCTGACCGGGTCTATCATTGCCATTGTGCCGCTGCTGGTGGTCTACATTTTCATGCAGCGCTACATCGTCGAGGGGATTGCGACCACCGGACTCAAGAGTTAAGATACGCTATGCTGGCGCAAGTGAATACAGGGCTGAAATGGCGATACCGAAAAAAGGCGCTCGGCGCATTGTGGTCGATCAGGTTGAATACCGTTGGTACATTCGGCGCAAGCCCACCTATGTTCAGGAAATTTGGGGTGGGCTGACATTCGCTGTGGAACTGGCCACCGAGCGTGCCAGCACAACATTGGTTGTCGAGATCGACCATGATCGCCCGGACAGCATAGCCGGCGATGCAGCGATCATCCGCCCAAGCGATGTCGCATATGCGATTCGTACGGCGCTGCAGCATGGTTGGAAGCCATCGGAACCTGGTGAAACACTGCACCTTGCCATGTGACCGCATCAGCGAGAATCGCGCCACACGAGATGAAAACGAGAGATAAGGAACAGCCATGATGAAGATAACCTTCGTTGTCATGATCCTCCTGAGCCTGGTGCCCTTCGACCGTACCTACGCGCAGGATGCCGTTGAATATCCTAATGCACATCTGCTGGTCAGCGTCGATTGGTTGGCAACGCACCACACCGATCCCAATATTCGCGTGATCGATATGCGCGATCCCGATGAATACGCCGCTGCGCATATTCCCGGCGCGGCGAATGTGCCCGTCGGCGACATCTCCTCGACCATCGACCGCATTTCCCTGGAATTCGACGAAGATGAAGTCCAAGCCACGTTGAACCGCATCGGCCTCACGCCAGAGATGACAGTCGTGATTTACGACAATCTGGGGATGATGAACAGCGCGCGCTTGTTCTGGACGCTGGACTATGTGGGCCACAACGACGCGCGCGTGCTGAATGGCGGTTGGAATGCCTGGACAGCCGCTGAACTGGAGACCTCAGCCGCTGCCCCAACGTTCGAGCCAACCGAATATCCGCTGGAACTCAACCCCGACCGCATCATCGACGCCGAGGGGGTCTTGGCGCGTTTGGATGACCCGACCGCGATCATCATTGACGCGCGCTCGCCCCAAGAATACACCGGTGAAGTCGCGCTGGCAGATCGCGGCGGGCGCATTCCGGGGGCGGTGCTGTTCACTTGGCTGGATGCCTTGACGGAGGGCGATGCTGTCTTCGCCATCGAGTCGGATTGGGTTGCGCAGCTCGAAGATGACGATGTCGAAATCTTCCTGCCCCCCGACGAAATTCAGACGCTGCTTGCAGAACGTGACATCACCCCGGACAAAACCGCGATCATCTACTGCCAGACGTTCTGGCGCGGGGCGCATGTGTATTTCCTGCTGCGGCTGATGGGTTATGAGGATGTGGTCGGCTATGACGGTTCGTGGGTCGAATGGGGCAATCGGTCGGATCTGCCGGTTGCGACTGGGTAGAATCCGTTCACGGTAACCCATCTTCTTGCTCACGCCCAGAGGCGGCGCGATTTCGTTTGTGGTTCGGTCCGCAGATGGAGTGATGGAGTCGCGCCGCGCGCAAGCTCAACGATGGGAGGCGGTCGTGCGGAGTGCGCGGTAGAGCGCCCGTAGGTGCGCCGCCGTGCCCTCGATGGTGAATGAGTCAAGGATCGTCTGGCGTGCCGATTGGCCGAGGGCTTGCCGCTGCCCTGGATCGTCGAGCAGCGCGCGGATCGCCGCTGCTAGCGCCGCATGATCGCCGACGGGAGCAGTCACACCAAGCGATGGATAATTCGGCAGTGTCCCCACCGCTGTGCTCACGACAGGCAGCCGACAGGCCGCCGCTTCGAGAGTCGCCATCGCTAGAATCTCATGTCGTGAACTCAGCACCTTGATCGCTGCGCGCTGGTAATATGCAGGCAGCTCCGGGTGATCGACGGCACCGATGAAGTGGACGCGGTCGGCTGCACCCAAATCGCGCGCAAGTATTTCCAGTCGGGGTTGTTCTGGCCCAACCCCGATGATGTCGAGGTGTATGTGCGGCTCAAGCAGTGCCAGCGCCCGCAGTAGAGTCGCCTGATCCTTGACGGGCACCAATGACGCCACGTTGATCAATCGCTGGGTGTCTGGCGGCGCGGATGATGGGGTGAAGCGCGCCGCATCCACGCCCAATGTCCCAAAGATCAGTTTCGACTCTGGGATGCGGTAGCCTGCTGTGTTGATGAGTTGACGAACATAGTCGCTAGGGATGATGATCCGGTCGGCACCGTGCAGCGCTCGCCCAACGATCCAGCGGCTGAAGGCGCTCAACTGCAACCCGTAGCCGATGTCATGCAAACGCACCAGTTCGCCGCCGAGGATCGAAACCACCACTGGGATTTGGAGCCAACGCCCGGCCCAGGCCGCGATCAGCCCTGTTTCGTCGGCCCACATCGCGTGGAGGACATCAAATGGTGTTTCGTGGTGCAGCCGCCGGATCAAGCGGAACGCGTCGAGCCACAACCGCAGCCGCTGCCTGCCGCGCGCTTGCCCAGCCCCCAACGCAAACACCGATATGCTGTCGATCCGATATTGATCGCGGCGGTGCGGGTAGCGCAGCGCGATCACGCGCAGTTGATCTTGTGCAGCGAGTGCCCGCGCCAGGTTGAGCTGCACCGGCAGTGCCCAATCCTGGGCGTGACTGCTGAACCCCGGCAGCAAAACCCCGATATTCATCGAAATTATGCGGCGGAAACCACCTGCTTCAGCGGGTGGAGG
>JAADYY010000206.1 GCA_010092805.1 Chloroflexota bacterium
GCTGCCAGTCACATATAATCCATCTGGCAAGCTTGCCTCGATTTGATCGACCCGTTCCAGATGACCGACATCATATTGGGGATTGGCGTTCCACCAACGGTAGATGCGATGGAACAGCGGTTCGGCCTCCACCCCAAAAACTTGCCGGAGCTGATCGCGCACCATCGAGAGCAGCGCAGCGTCATCCAGGTGCATCGACTGCGGGCTGCGCGACCCGCCGAAGAACACCCGCATCAACACATACCCATCCGGCGCGCGCTGATCAAATTTCGTCGACGAGATGGTGACAGCGTTGATCGGTCGGCGTTCGCTGCTGGGCATCAAAATTCCGAAGCCATCGAGCGGGCGCGGAATGTCTGCGGTGCGGAAGGCAATCGAAATTGTGCCTGTGCTCACATAGCGGATGCGATCAAGCTGCGCGGCGGCTTCTGGTGCCAGCGAACGGACAAGATCGGCGGTGTGATAAGCAGCCGCGGCCACCACCACCGCATCGGCGGTGAGCGAGTCGCCGCCTTCGAGTGTGAGGGTGTAGGTGCCGTCGCTTTCCGGCTGGATCAACGCGACGCCGGTATCGAGACGCAAATCACCGGTGAGTTTGGGCACCAACGCATCGATCAAAGTTTGCGTCCCTCCCTGGAAAGACACGAACGCCGAGACCTTCCCGTGCGCGGCGTTCGAGCTATTGCGCGCTTGTTTGCGCCGTGAAGCCAACATCCCGCGCGTGAGGCTGCCGTGATTCTTCTCCAGATCACGGAAGCGTGGGAACGTCGCCAGGATGCTCTGCTGTTCGGCTTCAGCGTTGTAGATGCCCGCCAGCATCGGTTCGGCGAGCCGGTCCACCGCTTCGGCACCCAACCGACGTTTCACAAAATCGGCGATAGTTTCGTCGGCATCATCGCGTTTGGGCGGAATGACCAAATCGAAAGCCATGCGCAGCTTGCCCAGCGGCGAGATCAGCGGCGACAGGGCAAACGGTTTGAACTTCGTCGGGACAATCAAAAACACGCCGTCCGGCACGATCACAGGTTTGCCGTTTCGCAGCACGTACACATGGCGTTTGTCGTCGTTCGTGCCCAACAGTTGATCGCTCAGCCCCAGGTCACGCGCGAGCTGCAATGCCCAGGGTTTCTGAGTCAGGAACGAATCCGGGCCTGTTTCGACGACGAACGGTGTTTCGGCGAAGTCCTCCACGTGTTCGGTGCGGACTTTGCCACCCCAATGATCGGCTTTCTCAAGCACCGTGTAATCCAGCGTGATGCCGTGCGCCGCCGCCGCTTTCGCGAGGTACCAGGCGGTACTCAAGCCGGAGATGCCGCCACCGACGATGGCGACACGCAGCCTACCTTGAGTTGTTGCGCTCATGAGATCTGATTGCCGTTGGTGTGCGTGTGGACAAATTCGGCCAGCCGCTTGACATTATCGACAGGGGTTTGCTGGAGGATGCCGTGCCCCAGGTTGAAAATGTGGCCAGGCCGTCCTTTGACCTGATCGAGGACGGCTGCTGTCCGTGTGCGCAGCGCCTCCCAGGGGGCGAAGAGCGCGACCGGGTCAAGGTTGCCTTGAATCCCGACATTTGGCCCCAGCCGCTCCCAGGCATCATCCAACCGGATGCGCCAATCGACGCTGATGACATCGCCGCCCGCGTCGCGGATCAGCTCCACCATCCCGCTCGCCATCAAACCGAAGTGCAGGATCGGCACATTGGCTTGTCGTGCGATGTCGATGGCGCGCTTGCTGTACGGCAGCACATGGTTGCGATAATCTTCTGGGCTGAGTGTGCCTACCGAGCTATCGAACAACTGCAGGGCTTGTACGCCCGCGTGGGCTTGCGCTAGCAGGTATTGGCCGACGGCGTCACTGAGCTTGGTCATGAGTTTGTCCCACAACTCCGGCTCTGCCATCATCATGCCCTTGAGCTTGAGGAAGTCTTTGCTTTGGCCGCCTTCGAGGGCGTGGCCGGCCAGCGAGAACGGCGCGCCGCTGAACCCGATCAAGGGAAGCCCACGACCGTCGAGGATCGGTCGGATGAGCTTGATCGCTTCCAGCGTGAAGCCAACCGCTTCTTCTGGCGGCAGCACGCGCAAATTCTCGACATCGGCGGCGGTGCGCACCGGATTATGGATCACCGGGCCTTCACCCTTGACGAACTCCAGATCCAATCCCATCGCTGCGATCAAGGGCAGAATATCCGCGAAGATGATCGCGGCGTCCAATTCGTAGGCATCGAGCGGCTGCAAGGTGACTTCGACGGCCACTTCAGGAATCTCGATGAGCTCCAGGAGGGAGTATTTCTGGCGCACCGCCTGATACTGCGCCATATAACGCCCGGCCTGCCGCATCAGCCAGATGGGCGTGGCATCGACCGGTTCGCGGCGGCAGGCTTTCAGAAAGCGGCTGTTGATCACCGCATCGGGGCTTGGGGGATTGGTTTGTTCAGTTTGCATCGCGTCTCATTTATCCTTTATATGACTGCGCTAAATCCAGTGGCAGTAATCAAATCGACGCCGAGGGCTGGGTTGCCTGTGCACCCGCCTTACTCAACTCAAACTAGAGATCGCTTAGCTCGCCCGGCGCTTTTTGCAAGAAATATGTTTCCAAGGAATCAAGCAGCCCGTGTAAAGTGTGTTCAGCCGCAACGACGGCGCGAGTCATGCCAAGTGCAGCCGCTGTGTCCGCCGTTTTGGGGCCAATGCACGCCAGCGCTACCTGATCTAATTTGTGCTGATCGACACCGGCATCTGCCAAACGCGCGGTGAAGTGTTCGACCGTTGACGAACTCGTGAAAGTGACAGCATCGACTTGCCCGGCGGCCAACATGGCGGGCAAATTGACACCACCGGAGCCGCGCACCGTCTGGTAGGCTTTGATGACTTCGACGACCGCGCCCGCAGCCTGCAAGTGCTGCGCCAATGTGGGCCGGGCAATCGCCGACTCGGGTAGGCAGATGCGCGCTCCTGCTTGCGGATTGAGGGCAGCGGCCAGCGACTCGGCGATATAGTCATCGGGCATCAGATCAACGGTCAAGCCGAGCGACGCCAGGATCGCTTCGGTTGTCGCTGGCCCAACGGCAGCAGTTTTGAACACGCCATTTGGGAGCGACAAGCCGAGTGCGCCTAAGCGTTGGGCCAGGCTGTGGACGGTGTTCGCGCTCGTGATTATCAGCCAATCGAAATCCCCGCTGGCGAGCCGCTGCAAGGCTGCATCCAACGCGGATGGATCATCCGGCGGTTGGATGGCGATGCAGGGGTAGGCCAACGGGGCTGCACCACGCGCTCGGATAAGCGCGTCAAACTCAGCAGCTTGATGCGTTGCGCGGGTGTTGACGATGCGTTTGTTCTGCAAGCTGCTCATCAGCGAACATCCAATCGAACGGTGGGCGCGCACCATGATAGCATAAGCGCGCGCTGGCGCGGCACCCAACGGCTGTGCTCAGTTCAAAACGACCGTACGCGACTCCGGTTGATAGGCGCAGAATGGTTCTTCGGCGAGGTAATTCCCCGTCAGGCCATACGAGCGGGCGCGGCAGCCGCTGCACAGCGTCTTGAATTGGCAGGCACCGCATTTGCCTTCGAGCTGCTCCGGGTCGCGGAGTTGGCTGAACAACTCGCTGCCTTCCCAGATGTCGCCGAACGGTTGCGTGCGGACGTTGCCTGCTTCCACCGGCAGGTAGCCGCACGGGAAGATCTCGCCGCGATGCGACACAAAACACACCCCGGTGCCCGCCAAACAGCCTTTCGTGGCGGCGTGCATCTGCCCGTGCGGATGCCCGTTCACCTGGCGATCATGGCTGGCGGGCAGTTCGCGGCTCATCCCATCGCGGCGTTCCTGCGCGCGGCGCGTACGCATCACGCGGAAGTAGTGCGGCGCACAGGTTGCCTTGAGCTGCAAATCTGGCTCGCTTTGTTCGGTATCGTAAAGCCAGTTGAGCACTCGCTCGTATTCCTGCGCGCTGATCATCTGCTTTTCGGCGATCTGCACGCCGCAGCCGACAGGTACCAACAAGAACAGGTGCAGCCCCACCGCATCCAGATCTTTGGCGAGTTGCAGCATCCGCTCGAGCTGGGCTTTGTTGTGATTGGCAACCGTTGTGTTGATCTGCACAGGCAGCCCCACGCGCCGCAGCGCTTGGAACCCGCGCACAGCGTCATCAAACGATCCTGCCAATCCGCGGAAATGGTCGTGTGTTTCCGCATCGGCCCCGTCGAATGAGATACTCACCCGCTTCACCCCGCTCGCCTTAATCCGAGCGGCCACCGCATCATCGATCATGGTGCCGTTGGTCGCCAGTGCGACGGGCAGCCCAGCGTCGCTGGCGTACCGCGCGATCTCGAAAATATCGGGCCGGAACAGCGGCTCGCCGCCGGAGAGCACGAACACCGGACGCCCAACCGCGCACATTTGATCGATGAGCGTGAACGCTTCATCGGTGGTCAGATCCTGTGGCGTCAGTTGATCGGCGAGTGTCACGCGGCGGCAGTGGATGCAGCGCAAATTGCAACCAGCGGTTGTTTCCCAGAAAACCAGTCGGGGCGGCGGGTACGTCATAGGTCACCTCGCGAAAAGCGTATCATTTAGCATTTTGAAGACTGACGTGCCGATCCTAACAAATGTCCTGCCGCGCCACAGTGTGATACCTATCATCGGATGGCTGCCATCTGTCACGGAAATTGGGCTGTTGCATCAGCTCGGCAGGCAGCAGTTCAGCGGGCACACGTCGTGATTCGGGCCGCGAGTCCCCAGCGCCAACCGTTCCGGCTGTGCCGTCATCCGCTCGACGATCAACGTGCGGATCATGCTGATGAACGCCGGATGCGTGCCGACAGTCCCGGCGCGCACCAACTGCATCCCGATTGCTTTGGCGGTTTGCAGCGCTTCAGTGTCGAGGTCGAACATGACCTCCATGTGATCGGAGATGAAGCCAATCGGCACGATCACGGCTTTGTCGACGCCGCGATCTTTGATCTCGCGTAGATAGTCGCAGATGTCCGGCTCCAGCCAGGGGATACGCGGCGGCCCGCTGCGGCTCTGATACACCAGGCGATAGTTGCTCGTGCCGATGCCTTCGGCGACCAGTTGGCACGCCTCCGCGAGCTGAATTTCGTAGTCGCATTGCGCAGCCATCGCCGACGGAATGCTGTGCGCGGTGAACGCCAGATGCACAGCGTCCCGCTCAGCGGGTGCGAATGGTTCCAGCGCCGTGCGCGTTAGCTCGATCATCGGTTCGATGAAGCCGGGGTGATTGTAGAACACCCGCAGCTTGTCGAATTCCGGCGCGTCCGCGCCCACTGCTTCACGCGCACCGATAATGTCCTCGCGGTATTGGCGGCAGCCGGAATACGAACTGAACGCCGAAGTGAAGAAGGTCAGGGCGCGCTTCACACCGTCGGCGCGCATCTGCCGAATGGTATCTTCCACGAACGGGTGCCAATTGCGGTTGCCGAAGTAAATGGGCAGATTGATGCTGTGCGCTTTCAGTTCCGTTTCCAGCGCAGCGATCAACGCGCGATTCTGGCCGTTAATGGGGCTAACGCCGCCGAAATCGTAGTAATGCTCAGCGACTGATTCCAGCCGCTCGCGCGGGATGTTGCGCCCACCCGCGACATTCTCCAGAAACGGCATGACTTCGTCCCGACCTTCTGGCCCGCCAAACGACATCACCAGCAAGGCGTCATAATCACGCGCCGCATCATCAAATTTGGGCGCGTCCGCTGTTTGTGCTCCGTAAACACTCATCTCGAAAGTCCGATTGTCTCTAACTATACGTGATCGTGGTGCCGACGTAAATCAGCCCATCGCGGACTTCGACCTGATAAGTATCGACCGGCTTGTTCACCACGCCGTCAATGGCCGCGCCTGTCCGCAGGTCGAATTTGCCGTAGTGCCAGGGGCACACTACGCTGCATGCTTCGGCGCTGACTTCGCCCTCTGTGAGCGGGCCGCGTGCGTGGGTGCAGCGGTTGTTGATGGCGAACAGTTCACCGTTGACGTTGAACAACCCCACCATTTTGCCTTCCAGGAAGACGGTTTTCGTCTCGCCGGGGCCAAGTTCATCCAGCGGGCACACTTCCATCCAGATTTCATCCTGTGCGCCGGGTTCGAGCACCTTAGCGATGGCTGGGCCGCCGAGCGCGTCGAGCGCTTCGTCGAGGCGCATGTTGATGCAGGTGAACAGCGGCGTATCTTGCAGGGTGTACATGCTCACGCTCGTCTCGCGCAGCTCCTGCACTAAGTCGAGAAAGTCGGAGGGTTCGTCGGTTTCGAACGCCACGATGAATTCGTAATCATCGATCCCGAAGCTGTAAGTGGTGTTCAAGCGCACCGACGGATATTTGCGCCCGACATCAATGTGTTCGTCCATCATCCCCTGACGCGCGTATTGCGAAAGTTGATACCATTCGCGCGTCTTGATGAACGGATACACAAACAGATACTTTGCCTCGGTTGGGTCGATCACAAGACGTTCTTCTTCGTCCTCGTCGGCTGCGCCCGCTGTGCGAATCTCATAAATGGAGCGCTTCGTCTGCGAGAGGTACGAATGGGCCATGTTCAGATAGCTGCCCATACGAGTGCAGGCGATAGCACTCGCAAGTTCGCGGAAGGGCAGGGGGCTTTCCGCAATTTGCCACAGCAGCAGCTCCGCATCGGCCCGCGTGCCGATCAAGCTGTAGGGGCGCAGCAGCATTCGCCGGTTGAACGACTCAATAACATCGAGGAGTTCCTGCTTGTGCGCGGCTTGCTCTTCAGCGGGCAGCCGCCGCCACATCGGATCGACTTTGTAAAAGGCGAAGCGTACATATTGACGTTTGGTCAGGCGTTGGGCGCGTTCCTGCATTTTCGCTTGGGTTTCGGGGCTGGGATCTTTCGGTTGCACGCGCGGTCGCATTATTGATCCTGTCACTTTGGTGATTTTATAGATGCTGTGACTAAAATATACATAAATCTCTCAAATTCTGCAACAATCTATTTGTGAGCCACACGAAGCGCGCGAGGGCGGCAGGGGGTGTTGGTAGCGCTTAATTTCTAGATATTTGTAGTATAAATACAGAACTACGAGGTTAATTTATAAAAACTTGGCAGCAAAAGGCGATCTCTACAGCGAGATAGACCCTGCGGACTGGGCCGCGTTCCTGATCATTTGCAAGATCTCGTCAGCCGATGGGGTACCACCGTTATCCTGCCACCAACGAAAGTACCACCGTAGATTGCCTTCAAATGCTTCCCGAACTTCGCCCTCGGTGAGCGGTGGGACGCGCTGCTGAAGCTGCTGAAGCACATCCTTGCGGTCGGCGTCGGAAAGTTCGGCGATGCCGCCGAGGATGAGTTCGGCACGCAGCAAAAACAACTCGCGCTCGATGCCCGGAAAACGCTCGCCAATCTGACGAATGTTGCCCAAATATGAGATGGTCCGCTGTCGCGGTCGGCCCGCGTCATCGCGGTAACTCTCGACGAGATAGGCATCGTGAAAGGTTACATCGGCAACCTCTTCGTTTTTGTGCCCACGCACAATCCATCGAATATACACAAATCTTCTCCTGGTGCATCTGGCTCGCCCACGCGGATGTCCTCCGTTCACAGTTTGGCGCGGCTTCGCATCCATCACCTACATGAAGCCTGTCGTCACGCCGGATTCCGCGCTCGGCTGGCGGATCGACGAAAAGCCCACCAAGCTACCGGTGGGCTTCACATTATAGCAGTCTACGGCTGCCGAAGCCGCGTGTCTAAGCGAGTGAGGGCGCGCCCGCAGTGAAGGGCAGGGTGATTACCTGACCGCTGGCCGCCGACTCATACGACCCGAAGACGAGCTGCATGGTCTTCAGGTTATCGTCGCCGGTGGTTTCGGCGGCACCTTCGCCGCGCAGTGCCTGCACAAAATCCGCCTGTGTGGGCACGATGCTCGCGTGGATGAGATCGTAGGCTGGGTCGGCCCAGGGATAACGCGGTGGCGGGTAGCGCTTCGCCAGCGTGCCGTCCGCCGTCGTCTCGCGGATCCAGAAATCTGGCCCCAGCTCCAAAAAGCCGTTGTGCCCCTCTACATAAACATACGTCTCTGGGAAGCGCTCGATCTCCGTGCGGCTGGCGTAGCTCATCTCGCAGACGACGGTCAGCGCGTCATCGCCCATTGTCATCATCACGGTCGCCACGTCTTCTCCCTTGATGTCGGGGTGCGCACGGTAGGTGTGGGCGTAGAGCGTCTGGGCATCGCCGAACAGGAAACGCGCTGCGTCGAGGATGTGGCTGCCGATATCGGTGAGGATGAACTGTTCGAGTTCCTTCAGAAATGGCTGATTGTCGAAGACGGGGAAGCTGTTGACGTAGTGAATCCGTGCGCGGAACGGCTTGCCGATACGCCCTGAGTCAAGCATCCGCTTGAAGTCACGGAGCGGCTGCTGCCAGCGCCAGTTTTCGTTGATGAACAGCGGCACGTTCGCCTCACGACACGCCGCGACCATCGCTTCGCATTCGGCGAGGGTCGTCGCCATCGGTTTCTGGCAAACGACGGGCAGTTTGCGCTCCGCCGCCAACTTGACAAATGGGTAATGTGTCTCGACGTTGGTACAAATATCGACGAAATCGAGTTGTTCGTTGTCGAGGAGGGCTTCGGCCTCGCCATCGCTGTAAACCTTGTCGATGTTCCAGGCCTGGCCGAGCTGCTCGGCTTTGGCGCGGGTGCGGTTGTACAGCGCCACACACTCGACGCCGCCCGCTTCATACCAACCGGCCAACTGAAAGCGCGACCAAAAGCCGGTGCCAAACATAGCAAAACGCAAATTGCTCATTGCGGTCGTCCATTCATGTAATTATTCAGTGAGAATACTTTTCAGATAGGCGATGCTTTTTTCTGCCCAGGCTGCTTCGGTGGCGA
>JAADYY010000207.1 GCA_010092805.1 Chloroflexota bacterium
AAAGCAGTTTTCTCCCCTGCTCCCGAACGCTGACGCTGGGAGCAGGGGCAGGGGGATGCGGGCCAAAACACAATCAAATCGATTGACCAACAGCATCGGTTAAAGGTTTCGATACGGGCCAACCGATGCTGGATGCGGTGCATTAACCGATGCTGGGTCTGTTGGTAAGATTCCTCGTTTTGCATCCGGCTGATCTGGCGCATCCTTTCCGCGCACAGACGGCTGACAATCGCTTATAATTGATGAAGGTAACAGACACGACACAACGATCTAGCGAGGAGCTGAACGATGGCGTTCATCGAAACGGCATGGGGGCAACTCTGGGTCGCCGATCACCGCGAGGCAGGCTCGGCGGCACCGGTTGTGGTGTGGCTGCATGGCGCTGGCGGATCGCGCTTGGATTGGCCGCCGCCGCTGGCCCGGCTGGACAGCGCCAACACGCTGGTTCCCGACCTGCCGGGGCACGGGCGCAGCCCCGGCACCGCACGCCAAGCGATTGATCTGTACGCGCAGGACATCGTCGCATTACTGGACGCCTTGGCGATCCCGCAAGCGATCATCGGCGGGCACAGCATGGGCGGGGCCATCGCGCTGACGTTGGCGCTGGAGCACCCGGCGCTGGTGGCCGGGCTGATGCTCGTCAACACGGGCGCGAAGCTGACCGTTCACCCCGACCTGCTACACAACGTCCTGGCCGACCCGCAGCGGGTGGTGACGCTGCTGGTCGATTGGTTCTGGTCGACGCACACCGACGAAGCGATCCGCAGCGCCACCTACGAGCGGCTGGTGCAGGTGGCACCCGAGACGCTGCACGCCGATTTCCTGGCCTGCAACGATTTCGACGTGATCGGGCGGCTGGGCGCGCTTCAGGTGCCCACGCTCATCCTCGGCTCCACCGCCGACGCGATGACCCCGGCGCAGTACAGCCGCTACCTGCACGAGCAGATCGCCGGGTCGCGGCTGATGATCATCGAGGATTCCGGCCACATGATGATCCAGGAGAAGCCCAAAGTGATCGCCGGGATCGCGGCGGCGTGGCTGCGCGAGACCTTCGCCGCCACAGCACCCGAGTGAGCGCCAACGTGGCTCAGCCGATCATTCGGCCAGCGTGATCACGAAGCGCAGCGCCACCGAATCATCCGGCGCGACAGCCGCGGTGATCGTCGCGCTCTCCAGCAGGTCGAGGCCGAAGGCGGCCCCCATGCCCGTCAAGCGTTCCGCCTGGCTGGGCGAATTGAGCAGCCAGTCGGCCACCGGGCCAAGCTGCGCCCCGGTGAGGTACCACATCTGATAAGTGGCGGCCAGCCAGGTCGTTTGCGCGCTCAGATAGGCCGGGTCGGCGTTGAGTGCGGCATCCGCAGCGAAGACGCTGCGCACGGCGGCGCGTGTGCCCACCACCAGATAATCGGAGCCGTCACCGATGTGCAGATCCAGCTCACCGCCGAACAGAAACGGCGTCGCCACGCTGATCACCGGCACGCTCACGCCGCCCAACCGATCCTGGCCGAGCGCGAAGCCCGCGACCTCGAATTCACCGCCGACCTGCGCCACATCCAGCGCCTGATTCACGCCGCGCCGCCACAAGCGCGCCACCGCGTTCGTCGGCGCTTCGACGACCAGCGCGAAATCGAGCGCCGAGACCAGCGCCGGGAAGACTTCGGCGTCCGACGCTTCTGGCCCGAAGCGGGCGAAGAGGGCGAAATCGCCGTCCATTTCGCCGATGATGTCGCGGTCGAAATCCAGCCCGGTGATGGCGCTGACCGCCGTCGGGATGTCGATGAGCCGCTGCTCAATTTCGGAGCCGATGGCGTTGCCGAGAATCGCGCGGGCGGCGGTCGGCAGGTTGATCGTCAAATCGCTGTACAGGCTGCGCAGATCAGTGCCGTGCAGCACCAGCGCCGCATCCGCCGGGAGGCGCGCCGCGAAATCCGGGTCGAGCGGCGGCGTCGCGCCGTAGACGGGCAGGCCCAGCGGCAGCCCGAACACCTCCAGCGCCAACGGATCGCCGGTGTGCGCCAGATCGAGCAGCAGCGCGCGCCCATCGCGAAGCGCCATGCCCACCGCCAGCGACCCCGGCGCGTCGCTCAGCACCGCGACGGGCAACCCTAAATTATCCCCAGCCAGGCCCACACTGCGGAAATCGGCATACGTGAGGATGCTGTAGGCGTCGCTGCCAGCAGCAGCAGGCAGGGCGGCCAGCGCTTCGGTGAAATTCGGCGCGGTTTGCAGCGACTCCGGCATCGATCCGCGCTTCATCGCGTCGTTGATCAATTCCGGCGGCGTGAAAAACAACACATCGGCGCGCAGCAACGCCGTGGCCGCAGCGGACGTGTAAACGGTGTACGCGCCACCGCTTTCGACCACAGCGAAGCTGCCATCGGCGATCAACGCCGCTGCCGCTGCCGCCTGATCCGTGACCGACAGCGCGAGGATCGACTGCGGGCTGTCCAGTTCGATCACGCCCAGCGCAATCTGATCGCCGAGCCAGGGGGCGAACAGGACCTCGAAGGCATCGCCGCCCAGCAGCGTCAGCAGCTCAGCCAGCGATTCCGGCCCGCCGATGACGGGCAGCGATCCCAGCGTGCGCGCCAGCAAATTGTCGATGGTCGCGAAGGAAGCGTCATCGGTGCGGATGGCGCTGTAGAATTCGGTGGTTGCCGGGTAAAAGCGGGCGAGCGCGGTCAGGTCGTCGCGGGGTTGGCTCTGAACAGTGGCTGCCGTCGTGATGCTCAGGGCTGGCACGATCACCAGCAGCGTGCGGATGAGCAGGGTACGCATTCGGTTGATTCGCTCCTCGCTGAAACCAGCTTAATCTATCCGGTAATGCGTTCAGCCCAGATCATACCGCAGATCAAGCGGATGGGGGAGTGCGTGTCGGGGCAAGCCCAGGGCAATCGCATCAAATTTGTTCTACAGCATATGGTCTTTTGTGACCCTCGTATCGCCCTCACCCCGGCGCTCCGCGCCACCCCTCACCCCGCGAAGCTGTGGGAGAGGGGGTAATACGCTTTGTACATATATATTTATCGAGCAGCTCTACCAGACGCCGTGCCTCCCCCTCGCCCAGCGCCGCAGGCGCGGTCGCCGGTCGCTTCGGGAGCGTGAGAACGCGGGCGTGATTTTGCTGCGATGCCCC
>JAADYY010000208.1 GCA_010092805.1 Chloroflexota bacterium
CAGCATGTAGATCATGGCGTCGATGTCTTCGGCAGGCAGGTGACCGAAGGCGGGCATGTGATGATTGGTGGCCTCATAACCGGGGGTGTAGAACACCAGCGGATTGACGATGCTTTCGCGCAGATAGTCTTCGACGGTGGCTGCTTCGCCGCTGTAATTCGGCGCTTGCAGATGCGCCGCTGCGTCGGCTGCTGCGTTATCGTGCGCGGGGCCGAAGATGCCGCGTGTATTGGCCGCATCCAGGGTGTGGCATGAGCCACAGTACTGTGCTCTGTAGATCGAAATGCCGCGCTCGACCAGCGCAGTGTCTACGGGTGCTGCGGCAGCGGCTGTATCGGCGGCGGGCTGCGCAGCGCTGCGCTGTTCCGCCAGTTCGGTAAGCGTATCGCAGGCGGCCAAGGCGCTCGCCAGAACGATAATCAGGGGGATGAGGGCAAACAGCTTTCGCAAAGGGAACCTCGTCACATCACTCATTGAGTCTGCACAGCGAGAGGGCGCTACCGCCCCCTCGCACATTTGTTGAATCGTTAAATGCGTGAACCGCTTAGTTCTGCGGCCCCATCGCTGGCAGCGGCTGACCTTCCATCTCGGTCAGGCCTTCGTAGTAGACGACCGCACCCGCTTCCGGGATCGCCGCGCCGTTGATGGCGACGTAGCCGTTGCCATCGGCATCAAAGGCAATCGAGGTGGCGAACGGCAGCCCGTCGATCACGACTTCCGCCGTGCCGTCTTCCAGAATGCGGATGACCGCACCCGAGTTAAACACCGGGCCTTCGGCGGTGAACAGGCCATGCTGCACCGCGTACAGGTTGCCATCCGGGCCGCGCTTGAGATCAACCAGCATGGTGAGGCCAGTGGCGTAATCGCTGACCTCACCTTCCGGCGAGACCTGCACGACCTTGGCCGAGCCGGGGACGAATGGCGCGCCCGACAGATACGAGACCAACGCGGTGCCGTCTTCGTTGACGACGACGCCCGTCGGCACCGGGTCGGTGATCAGCGCGCCTTCACGCCACTGGCTGGGGAAAATACCCGGCAGCCCCTCAAACCCGGCGACGGTCGCGGTTTCGCCAGTTTCCGGGTCAACCGTCAGCAGCGCGTTGGCCGCCGCATCCGCGACATACAGCAGCCCATCCGGCCCAGCAGCGATGCCATACGGGTGCGTTTCGAAGTTTGTGGTTTCATCCGGGTTTTCGGCCAGCTCATGCGCCCACAGGTCAGCGACGGTGGTCGGTTCACCGTCCATGCCGATGCGCACCACCTGCGAGAAGTACGGGATGGTCACTTCTTCGCCCAGGTTGAGGTGCCAGATGCCATGTGTAATGTAAATCTCACCGTCCAGATCGACGATGCGCCCACCGCCGAGGAAATCCTGCCCACCGATTGCCGCCGGCAGGTTGGCGATAACTTCTGGCTCACCACCGGGGGTCACGCGGATAAGCTGAGAGGAGTTGCCGAACGGTGCTTCAACGACTTCGTAGGTAATGGGGTCAATGATTTCGACGGTGTCTTCGCCGCCGATGCCGCTATCGATCACCCACAGGTTGCCGTCAGCATCCACATGGACGCCTTGCGGGCCGTTGAGGCCTTCCAGAATGACATCACCGGTCAGTTCCGGCGGGGGCGGGGGGCCGGGCTGCGCAAATGCGGCAGTGGCGAGGGCAAGGATGAGCACGGTGGTTAGCAGAAACAGCAGCTTGCTACGCATTTGAAACTCCTTGATGCAGTTGTGAACAAAGGTCTCTAAGCGGATCGCGCACGCACGCCCCGGCTGCGGTGAGGAGCCGCAGCCGGAAAACTTGCGGTTGCATAAATTAGCGTATGCCTACCGGCGACCCTCTATAATCTTACTGCAAAACTTGCCTCATGACCATTAACATTACACAAAGGCTTGAAGTTCTAAACCCGTAGGCTTGAGGTTCTTAACAGCATGACTGAAGCAGAAGACAACCTCGATTGACGTTAGAAATGGGCAACGCTTCGCCAGTATAATAACGGTCGTCGTTTGTGCAAATCGTTTACGTCCAGCAGCGAAGGAGTCCTTGCTTGCGCGCTGAGCATCATCCCGCACACCCCCGCCCGCTCCCTGCGCTGGCAGCAGCGCTCCTGCTGATTCTGCTGGCGGGCAGCGTGACACAGGCGGCCCAACCACAAGCGCTGATCGTGTTTGCGGCAGCCTCGCTCACGGATGCGTTCCTCGCCATCGAGACGCGCTTCGAGGCGGCCCACCCCGACACCGACGTGATCTACAATTTCGCCGGGTCATCCACGTTGGCCGCGCAGATCCTTCAGGGCGCGCCCGCCGACGTGTTCGCTAGCGCCAACCCGCACCAGATGGACGCCGCCCGCGCCGGCGGCCAGATCGCAGGGGAGCCGCAGATCTTCGCGTACAATCGACTGGCGCTGATCACGCCCGCCGACAACCCCGCCGGGATCGAATCGCTGCGGGATCTGGCGACGCCGGGCGTCCGGCTGGTGATCGCTGGGCTGGGGGTGCCCGCCCGCGCCTACACCGATGCGATGTTCAGTCGGCTGGCGTCTGCCCCCACGTATGGCCGCGACTATTGGGCGGCGGTGCGCGCCAATGTCGTCTCTGAGGAGGAGAATGTGCGGCAGGTGCTGTTGAAAGTGCTGCTCGGTGAGGCCGACGCCGGGATCGTCTACCGTTCCGATGTCACACCCGGTAACACGGATCGACTGCGGGCGCTGCCAATCCCACGCTTGATCAATGCGCGCGCGCAGTACCCGATTGCGATCACGGCGGGCAGCGCTCAGCCGGAGCGGGCGGCCCAATTCATCGACTATGTGCTGTCCGAGCCGGGGCAGACCATCCTGGCGGCGTGGAGCCTGATCCCGGTCAGATCGCTAGACGGAGCCGCCGGATCGTGATTCACATTTTCACACGGGCACGCCGCCAATCCCTTCATGATCCGCAGCCCCTGCGCGTCTCGTTCGGGCAGGTGATCGTCGGGCTGGCGGGCGTGATCGGGCTGCTGTTCTTGCTGCTGCCGGTGGCGGTGCTCGCCATCGAAGGGGTGCGGGCGCAGGGTTGGCTGAATGCCCCGGCGAGCGGTGTCCCCCAGGCGATCACGCTGAGCGTCGCCACGACATTCGTCACCTCTGCGCTGACGATTCTATTCGGCACCCCGCTGGCGTATCTGCTGGCGCGCTGGCGTTTCCCGTTCAAGCGCCTGATCAATCTCTTAATTGAGCTGCCGATTGTGCTGCCGCCCGCTGTCGCGGGGTTGGCGCTGCTAGAGACATTCGGGCGGCGCGGCGCGTTCGGCCCGGCGCTCGAAACCGTCGGCGTGAACCTACCGTTTACGACGGCGGCGGTCGTGCTCGCGCAGACGTTTGTTTCGGCACCGTTTTTCATCCGCTCCGCGCAGGTCGGGTTTCAGAATGTCGCCCGCCACATCGAGGACGCGGCGCGTGTGGATGGCGCGGCGGGCTGGGTGCTGTTCCGGCATATCACGCTGCCGCTGGCGAGCCGCGCGCTGGTCGCCGGGTTGGTGCTGAGCTGGGCGCGCGCGCTGGGTGAGTTCGGCGCGACGATTTTGTTCGCAGGCAGTTTGCAGGGCCGCACCCAGACGATGCCGCTGTTAATCTACAACGTGCTCGAACGCGACCTCGACGCCGCGATCTGGACGGGGCTGCTGCTGATCATCATGGCCGTGATCGCGCTGGCGGTGGCGTCGTGGCTGCGTCAAACCGACGAACCCGCTGAGTAGGGCAGATCGCCAGATCTGCCCTGCTGTGCCGACTTTACGCCATCTGGTAATCGGTGATCTCGTCCATGATCTCGTGGAACTGCGGGATCGAAAGCTGCTGCTTGGCGTCGCTCATGGCGACCGGCGGGTTCGGGTGGACTTCGACCATCAGGCCGTCGGCACCGCTGGCCCGCGCCACCCGCGCCAACGGGCGCGCAATATCGCGCCTCCCGGCGGAGTGCGAAATATCGACCAGCACTGGCAAATGCGACTCCAGCTTGAGCACCGTCACCCCGCTGATGTCGAGGGTGTTGCGCGTCCAGCGCTCAAAGGTGCGGATGCCGCGCTCCATCAGGATCACGTTGGGGTTGCCGCTGCTGACGATGTACTCCGCCGCGTACAGGAATTCTTCCAGCGTCGCCGAAAGCCCGCGCTTGAGGATCACCGGCTTGCTGATGGTGCCCAGCGCCCGCAGCAGGAAGCTGTTCTGCATGTTGCGCGCGCCTACCCAGAACACATCGACGTAATCCATCATCATATCCAGCTGGCTTTTGTCCATGATCTCGGTGGTGACGGCCAGCCCATACTTGTTGGCAACCTGCCGCGCAATTTTGAGGCCCTCTTCGCCCAAGCCCTGGAAATCATACGGCGACGTGCGCGGCTTGTAGCCCATGCCGCGAATCACCTTCACGCCGCGTTCGGCCAGCGCCGCCGCCACTTCGTCCATCTGATCATGGCTTTCGACGGCGCACGGCCCGGAGACCACCTGAAAGACCCCATTGCCGATCTCGGCACCATTCGGTAGGTTGATCACGGTGCGCTCATCGTCAGATTTGCGCTGCACGAGGATCTTGGCGCGGGCCTGCTGTTCTTCCATCGCCATCGATGCCCGGAAGATCTCGCGGAACAGGGCTTTGATCGTCTCGTTGCTGAACGGGCCGCTGTTGGCATGTTCCAGCGCTTGCAACATGCCCGCTTCCCGCTGCGGATCGTAGTGCGAGACGCCCATTTGTGAATGGATCTCGCCGATCTGGCTGACGACGCGGGCGCGCGCGCTCAGCAGATCCAGCAGTTGCAGGTTGATGTCGTCGATTTGCGCGCGCAGTTCTTGAATACGCTCTTCTGATGTCATGGTTCGTTTCCTGTTATGGGGCGGACAACTGCGTTAAACATTACGGAATCCAACTGTCTGTCATTATACTTTCGCCGCGCGCGATCCGCTACGCCCGCGTGCCGTTAGGTGCATTCGGATTCTGGGGCAAGCAAGGCACACGGCCCTCACCCTCAATCCCGCTCTAGAAGCCACCAGCAACCGGGCCGGCGGCACTGGGAGCGGGACTTCAACCCATGCTGCGCGCCCCTGCTCCCAGCGCCAGCGGTCGCCGGCGGCTTCCGGGGAAGAGGCCGGGGGACGCGGGCCAAACAGCCAGCCGATCCATTCGCCCCGGTTTCCGAATACACCCCCTGGCTTTTAGGGTTTGCATCTTGTCAGAGATCGTGAAATACTTTACGCTGAAGTTTAAATCTCGTCCATTCGACTACACTACACTTGGGGTAACCAGACGCATGTCCAGCGAATTCCATAATCAACAACGCCGCATCGATCAGGATCATGAACGTCAGCGGGCCAAGCTCCAGAAACACGAGACCATTGAAACCTGGCACATCGAGCAGGAAGAAGCCCAACGGGGCAACATCGCGTCGCCGGAAGAAGCCGACGTAGAACCGCCGCAGCCCCACCCGCTCGTGCGCCTGTGGAAACGCCTGACGGGTCGTTGATTTGCCACTGCGCTTGATCGGTGCGGCTCGCTTGTGCCGCTGGTCGCGCCGATGCGACACCCCCCGCCCGCCTGTTATATTTTTTTCATAAATTGCGGGCACGTTGGCGCGCAGACTCCCATGATATGCTGTCCGTAAAGTGGTCGAGCGTGAGTCATGAAGTGAGGGGTTATGTCCACCGATACCGAAGGTAAACGCGCCAAATTTGAAGGGTTCCGCGCGGAAGTCCGCGACAAGATCGATGCGCTGGTGGCGGAATTTGCCAACGGCGAACTGAGCCGCGAACAGTTCCACGCCATTTACGAACATTACAACAGCCAATTGATGCTGATTCAAGAGAAGTTGGACGCCAACGCCGACGACAGCCCCGTCCAGAACGCGGGCCAGACCATCGGCATCCGCCAAGCGCATATGGGTAAAGCCGTTGGGTTGATGATCTACCACAACAAAAGCGGCCAATTCGTCGAGACGTTGGGGCAGTTCGACGTGCCGCCGCAAACCATCGCGCCCATCCTGAACGACTTCTCGTTATTGATGGAAACCCGCAAGCTGATCGACCGCCGCGTCGTCAAGATTGCGGAACGGGCGTGGCTGCTGTTCGCAGCGGGTCGCTATACAACGGTCGTTACCCTGTTCCACAACGAACCATCGCAGCAGCAGAGCCGCGAGATCGAGCGGTTGCACCACGATTTCGAACTGGCGAACAGTACGGCGCTCACCGCCGGGCACATCGACTCGACGCGGTTGGCTTACCCGCTGCTGGTCTTTGTTCAACAAAAACTCAAAAATGCTTAATCTAGCTGCGGCATGATCACCAGGCAAACCAACGCCGATTGGCGTCGTAAGCCTGGGAGAATCATGATGAGCCTGAGAAAACAGATCATGCACAGGGCGGGCAAACTGCTGATGGAACCGCCCGCAAGCCAGACAATCGCCGAGCAGGTCGCCGCCCTCGAAGCGTCCGGGCGCACCATCCGCGAGCGCGCCGATCAAAGGGGCGACAGCACAGCCAACCGCAGCACCCTGGGGCACGTCATCGGCATTGAGCGCTGGGGCCAGCGGCGCATCTGCCTGGCATTGGGCGAAGCCTGCGACGTTGGCGAGGAGTACGACGGCTACCGCCCGCCGCTCGATACGGAATGGGAGGCGCTCAAGCAGATGTTCAACGACACCCGCGCAGAAACCGTCCGCATCGCCCGCCAAATCGAGGACAGCGGCGTGCGCCCCACCTTCACCATTCGGCACAATACGTTTGGCCCGCTGACGGTGCGCGGCTGGCTGCGCTACCTGAATGTGCATTCCAGCGCGGAGAGCCGTCGGCTGCGCTGAGCGATGATGCAGCCGACGATCATCGACCTCACCGCCGACCAGACCGACCTGATCGACCAAACCGCGGTGCTGGTGGTCGATGGGTTTCGCGATTTCGCGCCCAAAGCGTGGCCGACTCTCGATGATGCGCGCGCGGAAGTCCACGAATCGTTTGCCGAGGATCGCATCAGCCGCGTGGCCCTCGACGATCACGGGCGGGTTGCGGGCTGGATCGGCGGGATCGATCAGTATGACGGTTACACCTGGGAACTGCACCCGCTGGTCGTGCGCGCTGATCTGCGGCGGCGCGGGATCGGTCGGGCGCTGGTGGCCGATCTGGAGGCGCAGGTGCGGGCGCGCGGCGCGGTGACGCTGTATTTGGGCACCGACGACGAAACCAACCGTACTTCGCTGGCGGGCGTCGATCTCTACCCGGATCCGCTGGCCCGCCTCGCGCAAATCCAGAATCGGCGCGGCCACCCGTTCACATTCTATCAGCAGTGTGGCTTTGTCCTGGTGGGCGTGATCCCCGACGCCAACGGGATCGGCAATCCCGATATTCTCATGGCGAAGCGGTTGATCTGATCACGGGGCAGCCGTGACCGTTGACCGCGCCCGCTGAGTCGTGCGCACGTCGGATCGGCCTGCTAGCAGCAAATAGGCGTAAAGCAGCGCGCCGCTGCCCAGCCCAACGCTCAGCTTGACCGCAAACGGCAGATCGGTTGGGGAGATAAACCCCTCGATCAAACCAGCGGCGATCAAGAAGGGCACCGACATCACGGCCAACGTCACCGCACGGCGCGCCGCCTGCCCCAGCGCATCGAGCCGCCGATAGTAGCCGGGGTTCAGCAGCGCCCACCCAAGCTGTAATCCAGCGCCACCCGCGATGAAGATCACGCTCAATTCGACAAACCCATGCCCGATCACGAAACTCCACAAGGCATCGCCCAGGCCGTAATGTGTGGCGAGGCCCAGCACCGCACCGATGATCAGCCCATTTGTTATCAAGATATAGACCGTGAAGACTCCGAACAGCACGCCGCCCCCAAACGCGAGCAGCGCGACGCGGATATTGTTGCCCATGATGAATGTAGAGGCGTATGGGCGTTCTTCCACCGGGATTTCCGTCCAGATCTCCTGTTCCTCAAGGGTGGCGCGGATACCGCTCAGGCCCAGCGGTTCGGCGACATCCGGATTCACGAATGCCAGGCGGTAACCGACAACGCCCGGCACGATGAACAGCAGAAAGGCCGCCAGCGTGAACCAAGCTGTGCGGCGAAACACCTGCGGGATCGTGTGGGTGAAGTAGCGCCCGAAGGCCCGAAAATCGGTGGTGTCCTGCCGGTAGATGACGCCGTGCGCTTTTGTCACCAGTTGGTTGATGTACGCGGTGACCGGCTGGTTGGGGTAGTCGCGGCGCACCAGCGCCAGATCAGAGATCACCGCACGGTACAACACACCTAACTCCCGCACCTCGCCCGCGCTCAAATTGCCCTTGTTCAACAGATCGGACAATCTTTGCCATTCGTGTTCGCGTTGTTTGATAAAATCGCTGATAGTTAACATAGGGGGATGTGCCTTGTCTAACCTGCTGATCGATACACCGGAAAACTTGACTCTGGAAGCCGACATCGCGGGGTTTGCCAGCCGATTTCTCGCCGCACTAATCGATTATGTGCTCATCTACATTGGCCTGTTTATCCTGTTTATCCTCTTCCGCCCAACGCTGGATCTTGCGCCGGGGAACGACACGCTGAACTTCGCGATCATATTTTTCCTGCAATATGTCATTTTCACGTTTTATCACCTCATCTTTGAGTTCGCCACGAGCGGCCAAACACCCGGCAAACAGCAGCTGGGCCTGCGCGTCGTGCAATCAAACGGCCTGCCCGTGACGACTTCCGGCCTCGTGATTCGCAACCTGCTGCGGCTGTTCGACTTTTTCCCGTTTGCCTACGGCATCGGCATGGGTGCCATGTTCGTCTCGAAAAAGACCCAACGGCTCGGCGATCTGGCGGCGCGCACGGTGGTCATTTATGAGCGCAAGCATGTCACACTCCAATCTGTGCGCCAAAGTGCCCGGATTGATTACCGCTACGTTTTGCAGGGCACGCCGCTGCCGGACTACATTCAGATCGACCGGCTGACCAGCAACGATCACACCATGATCGTCAACTTTTTGCAGCGGCGCTTCAGCCTGAATGCGCAGCGCGGCCACTTGGCGCAGATGTTGGCGCAGCGCATGGCCGCGCAAATGGAACTGAACGCAGAAGCCCAGGCGCAAATTCAAGCGCCCACAGAGTCTGAGCGCTTCCTTGAGCAGATTGCGTTTGCGTTTGAACTCAGATCAGCAGGCGAGACTTCAATTCCAAATAGCGGCTGACCACCGCCATCGTCAGTTTCTGCGCCGGGACATCCAACGTGAGGACGCCGCGCTGCCGCAATGTGTCCATGAGTTGCAACCGCTCCTCAATGAGCTGCTCGGCCACCGCCCGCCTGTACACGGTATCCGATGAATTGGGGGGTTGGTGGGCTTCATCCCCCAGGGCTGGGTCGCGGATGGTCACGACCATTGGCAGGTGACGCGGTGCCAGCGTCGGCACGGAACGCATCAGCGCCGCAGACGCGCGCGCGCCACTCAGATCGGTGAACAGCGTGACCAGCGCGCGCTTGCGGTTGCGCGTGCGCAGGTAATTGATGGCGTTGACGTAATTGGCTTCGACGGTCTGGCTTTCCAGGGCGTACATGGTCTCCAGAATTTTGTGGAACTGTGCGCTGCCGCCCAGCGGCGCGAGAAACTGCTGCACTTGATCGGCAAAGACCAGCAGACCAACCTCATCGCCGCGCAGCGTGGCGACATAGGTGAACAGCAGCACGCTGTTGATCACAAAGTCGATCTTCGCCATGTTCCAGGTGATGCCATCCGGCTCTTCGATGCGAATGGGGCTGCGCATCATGCGCCCAATGTCCAGCGCAACCAGAACACGTTGGCTCCGTTCTGGCTCGTAGTCGGTGCTGATGGGTTTGCCACGCCGCGCCGTCGCTTTCCAGTTGATGCTGCGGTACGGATCATCCGGGGTGTAATCGCGCAGGCTCTCGAACGCCGTGCCCTCACCGCGCAGGCGGACGTTGTGGATGCCCATTTCCGCCAGTTGATCACGCCGCGCCAGCAGATCATACTTTTTGATCTCGTAGAGGTTGGGATACACCTTGACGGCGGCGGCGGCGGGAATGGTTGCTTGCCGGGTGTAGAGGTTAATTGGGCTGCCCCAGCGCAGATTCAGGTTGCCAAACGCGAAATCGCCGCGCTTGACCGGGCGCACCGTATAGCTCAACTCGGCAGACTCACGCGCTGGCACAGTGGCAGAGAGCAGCGCCGCGCCCTCGATTTGCGTATGGCCTTGACCGTCTTCATCCGCCTTGATGCTGAATAACAGCGGCGGCTCGTCGCGGATGGTGAGGGCGACCGGGCGCTCAGCCCGCGATTCGACCCAGATCGTGATGCGGTTAGGCGCACCCAGCGACAGTTTGCTATCGTGCCGACGCCCCACCCGAAATTGATCGACGGTGCCCGCAGAGCGGCGATCCAGCCAAAGGAGCCACAGCAAGCCGAGGCCGTAAACCCCAGCTACAGCGGCCAGAAAGGGCAGCCACTCGGCCAAAATGAGGAGCGCGGGCACAAACAGCGCCAGCACATAGAAGCGTGGGGTCAGCACAGTTAGCGCGGTACCTCAACCCGGTTCAACAAGCGGTTGAAGACGGCATCCGCATCCAACCCTTCGATCTCCGCTTCTGGGCGCAGATGCACACGATGACGCAGCGTGGGCGGCACCAGCGCCTTCACATCATCTGGCAAGACGAAATCGCGCCCGTGCAGCGCCGCGCGGGCCTTGGCGGCCATCAACAGCGCCACACCCGCACGGGTGCTGGCCCCCAGCGACAAATCCGGGCTGGTGCGCGTGGCCTCGGTGATGCGCGCGACGTAATCCAGCACCCCGTCTTCGACCTGCACCTGCTGGACAATCTGGCGGATGTGCAGCAGGTGTTCGGGCTGCAGCACCGGCGTCAGCCCCACATTTTGCAGATCATGGGCATCGAACCCTTGATGATAGCGCCGGTAGACCTCGACTTCCTGCGCGTGCGCCAGATAATCGATTTTGATTTTGAACATAAACCGATCAAGCTGGGCTTCTGGCAGCGGGTAAGTGCCGTCCATCTCGATGGGATTCTGCGTCCCCATCACCAGAAAGGGGTCGGGCAGGGCCTGCGTATCACCCTCGATGGTCACCTGCCGCTCGCCCATCGCTTCCAGCAGCGCCGCCTGCGTTTTGGCGGGCGCGCGGTTGATCTCATCCGCCAGCAGAATCTGTGTGAAGATTGGCCCGCGCTTGAGGTTGAAGCGGCTGGACTGCAAATCGTACACCACCGTGCCCACCACATCCGACGGCATCAGATCCGGCGTGAATTGGATGCGGCCATAATCGGCGGCCACCAACTGCGCCAACGTCTTAGCGATGAGGGTTTTGGCGGTGCCCGGCGGCCCTTCCAGCAGCACATGCCCACGCGCGATCAGCGCGATGAACAGGAGTTCGATGGTGTCATCGTGTGCGACCAACACCCGTTGGGCTTGCTGGCGCAGTTGTTGGGCCAGACCTTGTAGTGTGTTTTCAGCCAATGTTTTCCCTCAGCCATGCATCCATCGCCAGCGCCGCACTCACCAATTCCTGCTCACTCACCCGCTCCGCAGACAACCGCCGGAACAGATCGCGCAGTTCAGCCACATCGGTCGCCGGGTTGCGGCTTGCAATCGTCTCGATCAGCGCGTCATCGGACATCGTTGGCCGCAGCCCGTAGCGCTCGCACAACTGCCGCTTGAGCTGCGCTTTGTAATGCGCCAGGATCACAGCCCGCTGCCCGCTGCGGCGGTACAGGTTGGCGATGGCCTGGATGTACTCGACGGGATCGCGCAGCAAGCGATCTTCGGGTAAAGGCACCGCGCGCCCGAAGCGCCGCCCGCGCAGCGCCAGAAAGGTCATCGTTAGCGCAAAACTCAGCATGATCCCCAGCCCAGGCGGTGAGTTGAACAACCAGGCGAGCAGCGTCGGCGGGTTTTCCAATTGCAGCACTTCATCAAAGCCGATCACAGCGCCCGGTGGGATGCCGGCCAGCATATTGAGGATGAGGGCCGGGCTGTCGCCGCTTTGCAACCCCATGTTCGTAAACGGATAACTCGTCCCCGAAACCCAGACCAGCCCGCTGCCGACAGCGAACGAGAGCAGAATCGCGCGCGACTCGTCGGCTAAATGCACTACAGCCCGCTCCGGTGCTGTGCTGATCTCATAATACTGACGCACCGGGATTCGCTCAATGGTTGGGGATTGCAGCATTGGGAGCGTGAGCGCGTTGGGGGTGTTGTCAATAGAAAAGCCACCAAACCCGATACCCAGGACACTGCGCAACTGACGCGACCGGGAGGAGGCATCCGCGAGGATCAACTGGCCGCCGCGTTCAATCCACTTCCGAACATCCGCCGCCCGTACATCGGTATACGGCGTGGGTGGGTTGAGCACAAACAGCAAATCCAGGTCGTCAAGGCGCACGGTGTCTGTGTAGGTGCGGACGACGTAGCCGCTTTCCTCTAACCACAAGCGCAGCGCCAGCACGCCGTTCCGCTGTTCGCTCCGGGCGCTCAATGGCCCCGGTGGCACACCTGGATTGGCCAGCGCAGCCACATAGGCCACCACCACGATCCCGACGAGGCCAATGATCAGATACTGCAAATCGGTCAGGCGTCTCATGCCGTCGTCAGACCTTCCAACTGCTGAATGTTCTGCCTGAACTGCGTGTACCCCTGCTCGTCGATGGGTGAAAACCCGTACCAGACGTAATCGAAGGTCTCGACAATGCGCCGCAGCAGGTCGTAAAGCTGCGGTTGATCGCGCAGTTGGCGCAGGTGTTCGGTATTCGTCTGCGCGGGATCGTAGTGGATAATGTTGCGTTCGTCCAGCAGCAGCAGGCTGGACAGGTACAAATACCGGATCGCAGCGCGGTAATCCTGCACCGTCGCGGACGCGGAGGCGCGGGCCTGCGCATCTTCCGACGTGATCGGATCATCGTCTGGGTCGACCGGTGCCGGTTCGTAACGTTGAATAGTGAGTTGGCGCGCGATGTAAATCACGATGATCACCGCAGCCAGCATGCCCAACACCGCCAGGATAAATTGGCTAAGCGAAGCTGGCAGCATGGCTTCCTGAGCGGGCGGTTCGGCTACACCGGGGGGCAGCGGCGTCTCTGGGTCGTACTGGAAGCGCTCATCCTGCAAAATCTGCTCAAGCGCTTGCACCGAAGCCGCGCCCAGTGCCCCCTCGCCTTGCCCCCGTGACCGTAAAGCCGCCTGAACACGCGCTTGCAGACGGCTCACATCATCGTCAAACAGCCACTCCGTATCGATTGGGATCAGTTCCGCGTTATTCAGGCGAACTGTCCCCACGCCCTGCCATAATTCGGCGATCTGTGCTTGCCGCTGATCGCCGCCGGAGGCAAGGATGGCCTCCGTCTCGGCGAGCCGCTGCCAATAAGTGTCTACATCGATGCTGGTTTGGGCAATCCCGACCCCGTTGACGAGCCAGATTGCCCCCATCAGTGCCATCAACTGTCTCATTGCAGCAGCAGGCCCGTCAGACCCATCCCCAGCGCACCAAACGCCAATGTCACCCCGATGACGCCAACGGCCAATAGCGCAATGTTGCCAATGTCTCGGCCAGCGAGGATCGGTTCAGTGGGGCGCGGCGACTCGACATCTGCTGGGCTTGGATCCGGCGTGCCCACCGCAGCCAGCGCAATATCCAACCCTTCCAGGCGCACCCGGGTGTCGTAATACATAATCGTGAACGCAATCGGCAGAATCGGTATAATCAAGATATTGACGATGGTTTGCGCGATGGTCGTGAGGGTTACGAATCCCGGATCTACCAAACTTCCCGGCTGGCTGGTGCCAACAGTGACAAAGCCGACGACGACGCCCAGGACTATCGTGATGATCAGGGTGATGATGTAAATAAGGATGAATAAGCCCAGGGCACGCCAGAAGCGCGCTTTGCCCAGCGCCAACGCCCTAGAGATGCCAAAGGACGCGCCGACGTTTTCCAGCATCAGCACTGGCACGATGAAGAAGTAGAGCGCTATCCCCAGGTACAGCACCACCGGCAGCGTGAACACCACCAGGCCACACAACACCGTGAGCGCCCCCAGGATGAAAAGCGCCGGTATGAAGAGCAGCCCAAAGTAGAATATGCCCAGCGCCAGGGTCCCTAAGCGGCTGATGCCGGCTGTAAGTGCCTCGCCCAGACCCACCTTGCGGCCAAGATGAAACTCTGAGGTGATATAGGTAATGAGGCCGTTCACCAGCACCAGTTGGATAAAGCCGAGAATCAAAGTGAAGGCAATGTTAATCCAAAACTCCGGCGGCAGCGTGAACCCGACGCTGCTAGCGCTCGCTGGGTTAAAAGTAGTTGGGGTGGGGGGAACGGCGATCAGAGTAATGATGGTGAGTGGAACCGTAATGACGGCAACCAGGCCAATAAACGGGATAAAGTGCTCTCGGTACACGCGGAAGGTGAGGTCAACGACCTGCACAACGGTCATGGGTTGGAGCGAATTTGGCATGGCACTGGGTGCGTCCATAAGACCTCCGTATTATTCCTTTATGTGATCGAATTTTAGCATGGAAAAACACCCCAGCAAAGCTGAAAAGCGCACGCGGGGCCGAACAATAACGATACGATGATTATAGCCTGAAAACGGGTCACAGCGGCTTGTGATGCGCAAAAAGTCGGGCGTAGCCACCGCGCGCCCGCAGGCTGTTCAAGATTTGACAAACGTCCAATCCGCGCTAGTATTTCTAAGGCTGAAGAATTTCAGCCTCCGCAGCGTTATTGACACAATTAGATCGAACGACGTGTGATGCGTAAAATTGGCATAGAGATTTTTTATTGGATCGAGCGTTGGTCAGACGACCAGATCCGCTACTTCCAAAAAGCCAGCGACTGCGGCTTTGACAGCGTCGAAATCTCTTTTGTGTCTGGCCCAGAAAATATCGACGTGCCGCGCCTGCGCGCCGAACTAGAGCGCCTGAGTCTTGGGGTGTTTTGCAGCACCGGGCTGAGCGCGCCAACGGACATCACCAGCGCGGATAAATCGGTGCGCGACGCGGGAGTCGCCTATCTTCGTCGCTGTCTCGAAACCGCGCAGCAAATCGGCAGCCCCATCCTCGGCGGCGTGACCTATGCCCCCTGGCTGCAATTTCCGTCCACAGACGACCTGCGCCCGTACCGCGACCGCAGCGCCGGGGCACTGCGCGAAGTCGCCCAAATCGCGGGGGATCTCGGCGTCACGCTCACGCTTGAGGTGCTCAACCGGTTCGAGACATTTATGTTCAACACGGCGGCGGAAGGTCTCGAATTTTTGCGCCAGATCGATCACCCTGCCGTGAAACTCCAGCTCGACACGTATCACATGAACATGGAAGAAGACGATCTCGCGGCTGCGATTCGGCTGGCGGGGTCAAACCTGGGGCATTTCCACTGCGCCGCCAGCAATCGCAAGCTGCCCGGCCAGGGGCACATCGATTGGGCGGCGATCAAGGCGGCGCTCGATGAGATCGGTTATCAAGACACGCTCGTCATCGAAACGTTTCCCAACCCCGATGCGGAAACGGGCCGGACGATCAATACTTGGCGCTCGTTGGTCGCTGGCGATCCTGATGACGCGGCCAAACAAGCCCTGGCATTCTTGAAAGCACACGTCGCCTAGCCACGCAGCGTGACGTTCCCGATACACACGGTCATCCACAGCTTTCAGGAGGCAGCACTCGAAAAGAACAGCTTTACTCGCAAACGATCTATCGGCCACTCAAGCGTAGATTTTTTTAGGAGATTCATTGTGTTTAAACTCAATCGCATCAACCTGAAAACTGTCTTTGTAGTGCTGAGCGTCCTGCTCCTCGTTTCGGGCGGGGTGATCTTCGCACAGGACGAGGCCGGGGACGA
>JAADYY010000209.1 GCA_010092805.1 Chloroflexota bacterium
AGATCGTGACGCGCTAGCCACCGCCAAGCCAGGGAGAAAATCATGGCGACCATCTCTGACCCGCGTTCTGCGGTCGTTGTCAATTACGACGACCCGCCGCGCAAGGCCCCGCCCGTGCTCAGCGCTGGGCCGTTGGCCTGGGCGCGTGACAACCTGTTCAAGTCGACCTTTGATACAGTGGTGACGCTGGTCGCCGGGTCGCTGTTGGCGGCCCTGCTGGCGAGCTTTCTGGTGTGGACGGTTGCCGCTGCTAACTGGCTGGTGATCATCCGCAACCTGCGGCTGATGCTGGCCTGGCGCTACCCGTTGGATGCTTTGTGGCGGGTGGAATTGGCGGTGCTGCTGTTAGGCCTGGTGATCGGCTTCAGCCTGATGGCGTATGGGCGTGTGCGCCGTGGCCATGCATTCGCCATTGCCGGGGGCGCGGCGCTGCTGGCACTGACGCCCCCGCTGCTCTACGGGATGACGACCCCGGCGGCGGGGTATTTCGCGGCGGGCGCTGTCGGGATCGCGTCTGGCACCTTGACGGAACGCCCCCAGCCGGAACTGGCTTTCATTGGGCGTGCAGGCGAGACGATCACGGTAGATCTGGCGCTGCGTGTCGCCAGCAGCGACCCAGCGCTGATCAATCTGGCGGGCTTCGGCGACAACGCGACCAATGCCCTGATCAACAGCGGTCTGGATCGTGCCCAGACCCAAGCCGAGATCGCCGCCATCGAAGCGCGGTTGGCCGGCGATCTGCTCACGGAGGACCAGCGCGCCGGCTTGACCGACGATCTCGAGCGGCTGGAGGTGCCGCCGCCCCCCCGTGAGATCTACGCGCTCAACAGCGCGCCAGTTCAGGTGACGATCCTCGATGGCGCGACGTTGGAACCGCTGGTCAGCCAAACCGTCACCGAAACCGACCGGCTGGCCTTTGCCCTGCCCGCTGACGGCTGGTACGTGCTGCGCAAAACCATCGCGGCGGACGAGACGGCGGCGATTCTGCAAACCACGGGCATCTACCCGCTGGTGGATCGCTCGCTGACACGCGCAGTGCCGGACGGCGGCAGCGAGCGGATCACCGAGTACCTGCGCATCACCGATGATTTTCTCATCGATGCGCCGCGCCCGCAGATCGATGGGGACGATGTGCCGATCATCTTTCTGACGGACAATCAGTATCGTGGTGAGCGCTCGCTGAATGATTACCTGCGGGTGATGTTGGCCCCGTTCCTCGACATCCTCAACCGGGGGCTGCTGCCGCTGATCGGCGTTGGCGTCGTCGGGTACGTCGCGGGGGTGGGGACACTGCGCATCTGGCCGCGCACAGCGCGCCCAACGGCGGGGCGGCGTGTTGATCCGCGCTTGCCCGTACAGCGGGTGCTGCCCTGGCTGTGGATTCTGTTCCTGATCGCGCTGTTCGTGCTCACCTACGGCATCGACGACCTCGACGCGGTCGGGCTGGGGATGCTGTTGTCGCGCTTCGCGTGGGTGGGCGTGATGTTTTTCGTGGGGGCGCGGCTCACGCGGGCCTGGGGGCGACCGCTGCTGGCGTTGGTCGTCCTGTTCGGCATCGCGCAGAGCGCCATCGCCGAGCGGATCTCGTTTGTGCCGTTTCTGGACGGCTTCACGCCATTTTTCACGAGCGAGATCACCTTTGAGGCGTGGATCGCGCTGGTGCCCTGGCCGCAGTTGTTTGGCATTGGCGTGTGGCTGGCGCTTGGGTACCTGGCGGCACTGCGCGGAGTCAATTTAGGCCACAATTTACGCGACCGGGATGCGCTGCGCGGCCTGATTGGGGCGGGGGCGCTGTGGGTTGCGCTGGCGCTGCTGCCCCCCGCGTTGATCGGGGTTGGCGTCAGTCAGGGGGTGGTCGCGCCCGATGTCGCGGCGAATCTGATGCCGGTCACCGATACGCGGTTGTGGGGCGGCCTGCTGCTGACGATGCTGCTGACCATCGTCGCGATCACGGCGTCGTTTCCGCTGGGCGTGCTGTTGGCGTTAGGGCGGCGCAGCAGCCTCCCCGTCGTCCGGTGGACGTGTACGGCATACATTGAGCTGCTGCGCGGCGTCCCGCTGATCACGGTGCTGTTCATGGCGCAGCTCTTGGTGCCGCTGGTCGATCCGTCGCTGGCGGAGGTCGATAATGTCTTCCGCGCGATGGTCGGGCTGACGCTGTTCAGCGCGGCGTATCTGGCGGAGAATGTGCGCGGCGGCTTGCAATCGGTGCCGCCGGGGCAGGTCGAAGCCGCGCGCGCCATTGGCTTCAACAGTGTGCAGGTGACCTGGTTCATTCTGCTGCCGCAGGCCCTGCGCGCCGTGATCCCGGCGTTGGTGGGGCAGTTCATCGCGCTGTTTAAAGATACGTCGCTGGTGGCGCTGGTCGGCCTCAATGACCTGACGGGCAGCGCGCAGGCGGTCATCGCGCAGGCCGAGTTTATCGGGCGGCAGACGGAAGTGTACATTTTCATCTCGATTGTGTACTTCATCTTCAGCTATGCGATGGCTGTTGTCAGCCGCCGTTTGGAGGCCAGCGGATCGGGGGCGTCACGCGAATATCTGTAGACACGGGCATCCAACCGACCTGACGATCTGGCGATCTAACGCCGAACTAACGAAATATCTGCGAAGATCGCCATGCTGCGTCCGTCATTGATATATACTTGTTAAGCAAAGCATAGATGATGGACAAATCTTAACCTCAGCCATACCAGGTTAGGGGTAATTACAGGGAAAAGTAGGGAAAAGACAACCTTATGGTCATCGAACAAGAACTTCAAACAGAAGCCCAACTCAGCACCGACGCCGCCGCCCAACCGATCATCGTGTGCCGGGATGTCAATAAATGGTTTGGCGAATTTCACGTGCTGCGCAATATTAACGTCGAGATCATGCCGCAGGAAGTCGTCGTCGTGATCGGCCCGTCGGGGTCGGGTAAATCGACATTTATCCGCTGCCTGAACCGCCTGGAAGAGCATCAGGAAGGGCAGATCTTCATCGATAGCACCGAGCTAAGCCACGATGTGCGCAACATTGCCACCGTGCGCAGCGAGATTGGGATGGTGTTTCAGCAGTTCAACCTGTTCCCGCACCTCACCGTGATGCAGAACATCACGCTGGCACCGATGCAGGTGCGCCGCTGGCCGCGCGACCGCGCCGCCGCCAAAGCGCGCGAACTGCTGGACCGGGTCGGCATCCCGGAGCAGGCGGATAAGTACCCCGGCCAGCTTTCCGGCGGGCAGCAGCAGCGGGTGGCGATTGCGCGCGCGCTGGCGATGGAGCCGAAGATCATGCTGTTCGACGAGCCAACCTCCGCACTCGACCCGGAGATGATCAAAGAAGTGTTGGATGTGATGAAGGAATTGGCGCAGAGCGGCATGACGATGATCGTCGTCACGCATGAAATGGGCTTCGCGCGCGAGGTGGCCGACCGGATTCTGTTCTTCGATATGGGGCGCATCGTTGAGGCGGGCACGCCAGATCACTTCTTCAACAACCCGCAGCACCCACGCACGCAATTGTTCCTCTCGCAGATCCTGTGAGCAGGGTAGGGTGGACGGGGAACACCAGGCGGCTGCCTGTTTGAACAGGGCAAAACGCATCAAAATCACCCATGCGGCTTCTGAGCACTCACCCCCGCGTTCCCCCGCTCCAGACGCCAGACGCCACCGGCGACCGTGCCTGCGGCGCTGGGCGAGGGGGAGGCACGGCGTCTGGTGTAGTCACTAAATCAACATATATGTACAAGGTACATTAACTCCTCTCCCCGTGCAGCGCCGGGGTGAGGGCGATGCCGGGCCACAAACGACCAAAACCGCTGAACAAATTTGAAGCGATGACTCTGCCTATTCGAATGGACAGCTTGTAAGGGCTTGCGGCATGGCTTACAATGAGCGTGAAGTTCCGTGTTTGCTGCGTAACCACCTCACACGGATGCCGCGCCCTGCGGTCACTTTCGATTGGCTTAAGATGTGGGATAAAACACGATGTTGAATGATGTGGGCCAGGTTGTTGAGTCGCTGCGCGGCCAGCAGTATATTGCCACCGACGAGATTGCGACGGTAATGTTTTTGGCGGAACGGCTCGGCAAGCCTGTCCTGGCTGAAGGCCCGGCGGGTGTGGGCAAGACCGAACTGGCGAAGGCCTGGGCGAATATCAGCAGCCGACCGCTGATCCGCTTGCAGTGCTACGAGGGCCTGGACGAAAGCAAGGCGCTGTACGAATGGGAATATGCCAAGCAGATGCTGTACACGCAGTTGCTGCGCGATAAGCTGAGCCAGTTGCTGGCCGACGCCGAAACGCTGACCGCAGCGGCAGATCGTTTGGCGGACGAGGAAGATGCGTTCTTCTCGGAGCGGTTCTTGCTGGCGCGCCCGCTGCTCAAAGCGGTGATGTCTGACGAGCCGGTGGTGCTGCTCATTGACGAGATCGACCGCGCCGACGCCGAATTCGAGGCGTTTTTGCTGGAAATCCTCAGCGATTTCCAGGTGTCGATCCCCGAACTCGGCACCATCCAGATGCGCCACCAGCCCACAGTGCTGCTGACCAGCAACAACACCCGCGAACTGTCCGAAGCGCTGAAGCGGCGCTGCCTGTACCTGTTCATCGACTACCCCAGCTACGAAACCGAGATGAACATCGTGCAGATGCGCGTGCCGGATATGAGCGATAAGCTGGCCGCGCAGGCCATCGAGGTGGTGCAGGGGCTGCGCCAGATGGATTTGAAGAAAAGCCCCAGCGTCTCGGAGACCATCGATTGGGCGCGCGCGCTGGTGATGCTCAATGCCGACTCGCTGGACCGCCAAACGCTGGAAACCACGCTCACGGTGCTGCTGAAGCACGAAAGCGATGTGCAGAAGGCGCGCCGCGCCCTGTCCAGCTCGCGGCCTCACCCGCTGGATCGCGATGATCCACGCGATAACAAGCGCGGTGGGCGCAGCACCGGGCGGTTGAGCGACTGGAACTGATCCCCCGCACTATTTAGCTGGCTGCCGCGTGGCAATAACCGAAACAGCGGCGCGCGATCAACCGGATCGACGCCGCTGTTTGGGTGAACGTTGGGGCACTGCTGGATGGGTTAGCTGCTTTGCGTCGAGGCGTCACCGCTCTGCGCCGCGCCGCCCTGCTGGTTCATCAGCCACGCGCGGTAGCCGAAGTAGATGAGCACCGAAACCACCGCGACGACCACCGTCACGATCACGGCTTCGTCCACGAAGTCGGTGATCTGAATGTTGGCGCGTTCCGGGTTGCCGCCAGCCGCCTCAACGGCATCGGCCAGCGCGTTGATCTCGACGGCGTAGGGCTGGGCGATGACGAACGGTACCAACAGGCCCAGGATGAACGACATCACCACAACGACGATCAACCCATAACGCAGCAGATTCAGACGGCCCTTCACATCAGATTGCTTCAACAACATGGTGTTACCCTCCCTTAATTGATTAGTGAAATAGATTGAACAAAATTCCGCAAAAGCCG
>JAADYY010000210.1 GCA_010092805.1 Chloroflexota bacterium
GTGCCGTCGCCGGGTGGGATGTAAATTGTGAGGCTGTCGGCGTCATAAAAAATGACCAGATCGACGGGTTCCTGGGCGCGGGCGCTGAAGACGATCAGCAGGGCGCACAGGCTGACTAGCAGGATCGCGAGACGGCGGTTACGGGCAGGGCGGGCAGATTGAACAGATCGGATGTGTGGGTGCATGGTTCCGTTTATGTCGAGCCGACGAGTATGAGTGCCATTATACCGAATTTGCCCGCGATTCAGGGTTGAGACGGCGGCAGCCGATACGTCCCCAGCACCGCGACATGGTCGGATAGCAGCAGCGTGCCCTCGTTGATCGGCTGATCGTTGGCCAGCGCGATCTCCGCGACGTGTTCCAGCCGATCCGCGTGGATGAAGTGCCCGTCGATGCGGCGCTGCGGCGGCCTGTCGAATGTGAGCGGCCAGGTCAGGCCCGGCGCTTGCGGGTGCTGCGCCCGCCACACATCGACGAAGCCGGCATTGGACAACGCTGCCAGATGATCGTCGGGGGTATCTAAGAGGATGTTGAAATCGCCCACCAGAATCTGCACATCATCGGCAAACAGTGGGCCGCGCATCACCGCAACGCAGCCGTCGATGCCCGCCCGTTTCTGCGCCGTGTTCAGGAACAGGTGCGTGTTGAAGACGGTGACGGTGTGGCCGGGCGTCGGTTCGATGCGGATGTACTGGATGATCCGCATCCAGGGGTCGATCTGCGGGTGATCTTCGCGGCCCAAATCGGCTTTGCCCGCCGCGATCATCGGCAGGCGTGAGAAGGTCGCTAAGCCCTGCTGCCCCGGCGTGATCGATCCATCGTCGGAGGGGGCGTAATGAGCGTACGGAAAATCGGCGAAGCTGTGCCGCTGCACATACGCGAAATGTTCCGGTGACGATTCCTGGATGCACAGCACATCGACCTCAAGTGTGCGCATATTGATGCCAATCGCGTCGGCGCGCGCCTGCCACTGATCGTTTTTGCCCCAGATATTCTGCGTGACGATGTTCAACATGCTGCCGCCTTTCTACCAAATAGCCGCGACTCTACGTTAAGTCCGCGCCAGAAAAGCTAAGCCAGCGTAGAGGCTTGTTTAACATTTGCGCAACCTTTGATTAAATCGTTGGGTTTCTGGGTGTGACATTGCAATAATCCGGCGTTGGCAGTTACCACCGCCATCACGCATCATCGAATTGCATTGCATTAGAAAGAGGTTACCCCAATGCTGTTGAGCAACCGTTTTGCCATTCTGAGCACCCTGGTTCTGTTCATCGTGGCGCTCGGCGCGCAGCCGATTGCCGCGCAGGATGGCTTCGATCTGCCGGTGCCGCGTGAAGCGACCCTGGTGATCGAGGACACCGCCACCCCCATCTCGATTTTCGACAGCTTCAACCCACGCATCCCCTCCGGGAACTGGAACCCGAATGGCTACCGCCAGATCGGTCAGGAGTATCTGTTCTACGCCAACTTCGCCACTGGCGAGATCGTGCCCTGGCTGGCGACCGGCTACGCCTACAACGACGACTTCACCGAAATGACGCTGACCCTGCGCGACGGTGTCACCTGGAACGACGGTGAAGCGTTCAACGCCGACGACATCCTCTACACCGTCAACACCATTCTGGAACTCGAAGCGCTGAGCGGTGCCCGCGCCAACCAGATCCGCAGTGCGACCACTTCGGTGAGCGCGCCGGATGACCTGACCGTCGTCTTCACCCTGAACAGCCCGACCCCGCGCTTCCACTACGAGCTGATCACCATCGTGGACGGCTTCACCATCTGGCCAGAGCACGTGTGGGTCAACGAAGATCCGCTGACCTTCCAGAACAACCCGCCGCTGAGCACCGCCCCCTATGTCCTCACCGACGCCCTGACGGAACAGCGCGCCTTCATCTGGGAACGCAACGACGCTTGGTGGGGCGCTGCGGAATTCGGCCTGCCCGCGCCGCAGTATGTGGTGTACCGCAACTCGTCGGACTCGGTCGATGTCGGCTTTGAGCTGTACCTGAGCGGTGCGGTTGACCGCGCTAACAGCGTCAACTGGCAGCAGATGCAGATCGCACAGCAGCAGGGCGATCAGTACACCTACACCATCGACGTGGACCCGTGCCCGCGTAACGTGTACTTCAACAACGCCCGCTATCCGTTCACCATCACCGAAGTGCGCCAGGCCATCAACCTGATCATGCCGCGTGACCTGGTCGCCAACGTCATCTGGCAGCCGCCGTCAGAACCGGCCCTGCACCCCTGGAACAACTGGGAACTGACCGCCCAGTACCTGTTCGATGACATTCTGGCCGAATACGACTGGAGCCAGAATCTGGATCGTGCCGCCGAACTGCTGGATGAAGCAGGCTTCACTGTGGGTGATGACGGCATCCGCGCCGATGCGGACGGCAACAATATGTCCTTCCAAATCATCACCAACCGCCCGGTTGGCCACGAACAGTACCAGATCGCGCAGGCGCTGGCCGACGAAGCCGCCAACCTGGGCATCAACATGACCGTCCGTTCGCTGAACAGCGGTGCGTTCTGGGATCTGGTGGGTGACGCCGACTACGACATGGCCAGCGCCTGGCTGTGCGGGGCGTTCCTCGACCCGGCTGCCGGCCTGTATGACCTGGACAACGGCGACCTCGCCAACGCCCACTTCGAAAGCGAAGAACTGCGCGCCGCTCAAGCGCAGATCACCGCGAACCTGCCGGACAGCGAAGCCGCCATGGAAGGCTACCGTCAGGCGCTCACCGTGCTGATGCGCGAAGTGCCGACCATGCCAGTCGTTCAGACCGCGCAGCTCATGGCCTGGAACGAAACTTACTGGACGAACTTCCCCACCGACGATAACCTCTACGTGCAGCCGTTCACCTGGTGGGGCACCTTCTACCTGGCGCTGCAAGAGCTGGAAGCCGCTCAGTAAGCGCACACGGCTGAAACACGGCTAAAATCGATGGGGACGGTGGTGTGCCGCCGTCCCCACCGCTGTTGATCGGTAAGATACCCCGGAGCTGCACCACAAATGGATCGCCGCAAATTTCTCCGTTACGGACTGCGCCGCCTGGCCGTTTATCTCCTCACGATCTGGGGCGCGTTCACCATCGCGTTTGTGTTCTTCCGCTTGATCCCCGGCGACCCCATTGAGCTGTACTACCGCGAACTGCAAGCGGAAGGCTTCTCTGGCGAGTCTGCGGTGAATGACGCCGCCGCCGAGACGATCCGCGAGCGCATTGGCATCGACGGGACGATCATCGAGCAGTATTTCCGTTTCATGGGTAACGTCATTTTCCGCGCCGAATTTGGCGGCTCGATCCTGGCGGTGGGGACTCCGGTGCGCGATCTGATTCTGCGGGCGCTGCCCTGGACCATCGGGTTGTTGGGGTTATCCGTCTTGATCGGCTGGGTACTCGGCGTGATCGTCGGGGGGCTGGTCGGGTGGGCGCGCAATTCGCCGTTCGCCAACGGCCTGACGACCATCTCGATAGCGCTGTCGCAGGTGCCGCAGTATATCGCGGCGCTGGCGCTGCTGTATTTGTTTGCGTTCACGCTGGCGTGGTTTCCGGTGCGTAACGCTTACCCCGGCACCGTGATCCCCGGCTTCAACCTCGACTTCATCGTCGGCGTGATCCGGCACGGGACACTGCCCGCGCTGGCGATCATCATCGTGTCGGTCTCTGGCTGGATTCTCTCGACGCGGTCGCTGGTCGTCCTCATTTTGGGTGAAGATTATTTGCAGTACGCGCAGTCCAAAGGGCTGCCGCGCGGCTATTTGTTCACAAATTATGTTTTACGGAATGCTTTGCTCCCGCAGATCACGGCATTGGCGATCTCGCTGGGCTTTATTGTCAACGGCGCGCTGTTGATCGAAACGCTGTTCAGCTATCCCGGCCTGGGGCTGCTGTTGCAGCGCGCGGTCACACAGCTTGACTACAACACGATTCAGGCAATTGTGCTCATCTCGATTCTATCGGTGCTGACGGCCAATTTTCTGCTTGATCTCGTCCTGCCATTCATCGATCCGCGTGTTCGCACTCAGGAGATGGGATGACACTCACATCGCTGCTGCACAGCCGCTACTTTCTCATTGGGTTCACGTTGCTGGCCGCCCTCGCGCTGATCGCGATCCTGGAGCCGGTGCTGGTCGCAAGCCTGGTCGGCGCTGAGACCAACCCGTTACAGCAAGGGACGTTCGGAATCTTCGAGCCGCCGAGCGCCGAACACCCGCTCGGCACGGATCGCTTTGGCCGCGATTACGCCACCCTGTTGATCATCGGGCTGCGCTTTTCGCTCACCATTGGCTTGCTGGCCGGGCTGCTCTCCACGCTCGTCGGCACGACGATTGGGCTGATCTCCGGTTACTTCGGCGGGCGCGTCGATGCGGTGCTGCGCACCTTCACCGACATGGTGCTGGTGATCCCGGAACTGCCGCTGCTGATTGCGATGGCAACCTTCATCCCCACCGTGACGATCCCGCTGATGGCTGTGCTGCTGGCGGCGTTCAGTTGGCCGTTTTCGGCGCGGACGATCCGCGCGCAGGTGCTGAGTATGCGCGAGCGGTCGTATGTTGATCTGGCGCGTGCGTCGGATATGAACAATGTGCAGATCGTCTTCTTCGAGATCATGCCGAACCTGTTTCCGTTTCTGGGCGTATCGCTGGCGGGCAGCGTGATCGGGGCGATTCTGGCGCAGTTCGGCCTGGAGATCATCGGCTTGGGCGTCGCCAATACGATGACCCTGGGCGTGCTGATCAACCTGACGATCAGTTGGGGCGCGATGTCGCTGGGCCAATGGGTGCTGATCGGCGCGCCGGCGCTGCTGCTGATCCTGATCTTCCTGGCGCTCAACCTGATCAACATCGGCCTGGAGCAGACGTTCAACCCGCGCCTGAAGGGAACAACGGGCACATGACCGACGATTTGCTGACGATCCGTGACCTGCGCGTGTATTTCCACAGCACACGCGGCGAATACAAGGTGGTTGATGGCGTTAACCTGGGGGTGCGCCGCAATGAGATTCTGGGGTTGGCGGGCGAGTCCGGCAGCGGTAAATCGACGGTCATCGAGGCGATTGGCCGCCTGATCGAGCCGCCGGGCTATATCGCCGCTGGGGAGATCATCTTCAAGCCCCAGACCGATCATCAACCGACCCGCGATGCCAACCCCGCGTTCGAGTCGCAGCTTGCGGCGGGGGTGGATTTGGTGACGGCAGAGCAGCCGCTGCTGCAATATCTGCGCTGGCGACATATGTCCTACATCCCGCAGGCGTCGATGAACGCGCTTAACCCGATCATGCGCATCAAGCGGCAGATGGTCGATGCCATCACCGCACACACGGATCTCAGCGAGACGGATGCACACCAACGTGCCGCCGAGGTGCTGGACATTGTGAAGCTGCCCCCCCCCGTGCTCGAAGCTTATCCGCACGAACTGAGCGGCGGCATGAAGCAGCGCGCGATCATCGCCATTGGCATGACGCTCAACCCACAGTTGATCGTCGCGGATGAGCCGACGACGGCGCTTGATGTCAATGTGCAGCGGGCGATCCTCGATGCGCTGCTGCGCGTCAAAGCGGAAACCGACGCTTCGATCCTGTTCGTGAGCCATGATCTCGCCATTCACGCCGAACTCGTGGATCGTATGGCGATCATGTACGCGGGTAAGATCGTGGAGGTATCGCCGGTCCACGACATTTTTGCCGCGCCGAAACATCCCTACACGCAGCAGCTTCTGAAATCGGCCCCGACGTTGGGCGGTGAACGGGTGCGTCAAGAGACCGTGCTGGGCCGTGCGCTGGATCGGCTGAACTGGCCGAGCGGTTGCCGCTTTCATCAGCGCTGCCCGTTCGTCATGGAGCGCTGTAAGCATGTTGAGCCGCCGCTGGTCGAAGTCGCGCCGGGTCGGTCGGTGGCCTGCCATTTGCACTATGATGTCGAAACGCAGCAGGTGATCAACGCCGACGAATTTGCCGATGGACGCACCCATGACTGATGCGCTGAATGTGCCGCTGATCGAAGTCGATAATATCAGCACCGTGTTTCGTGGGCATGGGCGCACCGGCCCGCCGATCACGGCGGTGGATGGGGTGTCGTTGGCGCTCCCGGCGGATTCCGCCACCTTTTTGACGATTGTGGGCGAAAGTGGCAGCGGCAAAACGACGCTGTCGCGCAACATCCTCGGCTTGATCCAGCCGACGCACGGCGCAGTCCGCTATCGTGGCCAGGACATCCGCAAACTCCCGGCGCGTGAACGTCATGCCTTTCGGCGTGAGGTGCAGCCCGTCTTCCAAGATCCGTATGCGGCCTACAACCCCTTCTACCGCATTGACCGGGTGCTGCGCGCACCGATTCGCAAATTCAAGCTGGCGACCTCGCGTGACCAAGCGCAGGCCAAGATCGAGGAAGCATTGACCGCCGTCGATCTGCGCCCCGGCGATGTGTTGGGCCGCTACCCGCATCAATTGAGCGGCGGCGAGCGTCAGCGGCTGATGCTGGCGCGCATCTACCTGATTCGCCCACGCCTGATCGTCGCCGACGAGCCGCTCTCGATGATCGATGCCTCGCTGCGCACGCTGTTTCTCAATATTCTGCTGGATTTCCGCGATCAACACGGCATCTCGTGCATCCACATCACCCATAACCTGGCGACGGCCTATTATCTGGGCGGCGGGTTGATGGTGATGTACAAAGGGCGTGTCGTGGAACAGGGCGACATGGATGCGATCATCGCCGCGCCCAGCCACGACTACACGCGGATGTTGATCGACGCCGTACCCAACCCTGATCCTACCAAGCGGCGCGGCCTCCGTGATGTGGCACAGTCGTAATGCCATAATGTCCATCCATAGGCGCAGACATCATTGTATAATAAGTTAACAATGGTGTCTGGATAGGA
>JAADYY010000026.1 GCA_010092805.1 Chloroflexota bacterium
AGGCGCGGGCTGCGAGTCGCTTGCGCCGCTGGCGGGGTGATCGTGAGAGCAACGGCGGGGCGGGCAGCCGATGATGTGCCCGCCCCGCCGGGATGTGGACTCAGGATTGATCGTTGACGGACTCGGGCAGGCGCAGCCGCTCCGCCGGGACGCTGTGCCGGTCTTGCAGAATGTTGGCTGCCCGTTCGATCTCGCTGCGGGTCTGCTCCGGCGACCAATCGAGCGCCGCACCGACCACCGCAGCCAGTTCAACCAGCGCCGCGCCATCCACCATCCCCAAAAAGCCAATCAGCGTGCGCCGCAGAATCAGATCGTCCAGGTGGATGACCTGTTCATGCTTCGCCAGATACTGAAGCTCGCAGCGCGTGTAATCCGGGAGCGTGCTCAGCGGCTGATCCTCGCCGGATGTGGTGAACGCCGCGATGTCTGCGGCGCGGGTGCCGTAGCGATACAGCAGCACCTCGATCCGCTCGGCTGGGAGGCCGGTTTGCTCCACCTGCGCCGCGATCCAGGCGGTGCGGGCTGTATCCGTCTTCGGGAAATCGACGCCGCCGCCGAACGGCAGCTCGCGTGTACTGGTCGTGCGCGGCTTGCCCAGCTTCTCCAGCACAAGATCGGCGGTTTCTTCCGAGAACGCGCGGAAGCTCGTCCACTTGCCGCCCACCAGCGCGTAAACGGGGAACTGGATGCTGTCGTTCGGCTGGACGGGGCGGATACTGTGATCGCGGCTGATCTGCCCGGTGGTCGAGGCTTCACTGCTGGGCAGCGGGCGCACCCCAGAGAACCGGAACACGATCTGCGCACGCTCCACCGTAATCGACGGGAACACCCGCTTCACCAGCGCCAGCATGTAATCGACCTCGTCTTCGGTGGCGCGGACGGTCTCCGGGTCATCGACGCGAATGTCGGTCGAACCGATCATCACCTTGCCCTCAAACGGCAGCAGCAGGCAGATGCGCCCGTCCTCATTCTCGAAGAACAGTTCATGGCCGTTGAGCGTCTGGTACAGTGCAGGGTGATCGACGACCAGGTGCGAGCCTTTGGTGCCGCCGATAAAATTCGTCTGCTGCCGCATCGCCCCGTTGGCGAAGTCGATCCAGGGGCCAGCCGCGTTGATCACGATCTGCGGCTTGACCGTCAGGATCTCGCCGGTGAGTTCGTCACGCAGCGACACACTGTCGCCTTCGGCCCCGGCCAACGACACGTAATTGAGCGCCCGCGCCCCCGCGTGCTGCGCTTCCGCATCCATGATCAGCTCCATGCAGATGCGCTCTGGGAAGGGCATGTAGGCGTCGTAGTAGGTGGCGGTGAACCGGATGTTTGGGTCGAGCTGCGGATACATCTCCAATGATTTCGCCCGCGAGGCGAACGTGTGGCGTGGCAGCGTCTGCTGGTTGCGGGTGAACCAGTCGTACATCATCAGCCCCAGCTTGATCACGACCGCGCCACGCTCGCTGGGCCTTTGCAGCAGCCCCAGAAATTTGAGCGGCGCATTCAGGATGCCGGAGAGCCAACTGAAGATCGGCACGGTGGTGGGCAGCGGCTTGACGTAATGCGGCGCGTTGTGCAGCAGCCGATTCCGTTCGGTCAGCGCTTCGCGCACCAGGCGGAACTCGCCGTTTTCCAGATAGCGCAGCCCGCCGTGTACCATATGCGATGACGCGGCGCTCGCGCCCCCAGCGTAATCGGCCTTGTCGATCAGCAGCACATCGACGCCTTGCAGCGCCAGATCGCGAAAGGTGCCGATGCCATTGACACCCGCACCGACGATCAACACGGGGACGTTCGGTTGAGCGCGAATTGCCGCGAGAATTTCTTGTCTGGTCATAATGTGATTCCCTGACTACTTGTTCGCTTGCTTTCGCTGGCGCGGGCGGTCGCTGCTTGAGTCTTGATTGCGTTATTCCAGACGCGCCCAAATCGGCTGAAGCGCCTGCGCCAGATCGGTGTAGAGTTGATACGCCTCAGCCAGCCGGGCACCGCGCGCCGGGTCTGGTGAATATGTGCGCACAGCGCGCACCGTGCGGCTGATCGCCGTCTCCAGCGAGGCGAAAACGCCCGCGCCCAGCCCCGCACAGATCGCCGCGCCGAGCGCGCCCGCTTCCTGCGCTTCGGTGATCACGACGGGCAGCCCGAAAGCATCCGCGAAGATCTGGGACCAGATTTCGCTGCGCGCGCCGCCGCCTGTCACGCGCACTTCGGTCACATCAAAAGCCGAGCGCAGCGCGTCGATGTGCCATTTGTGGTTGAACGCCACCCCTTCAAACACCGCACGCAGCATATGCCCGCGCGTGTGCCAGCCGCGCAGCCCGAAAAACCCAGCGCTGGCCTGATCACCGTAGGGCGAACCATAGATGAATGGTAAGAAGTATACCTTCGTTGGCTCGTCGATCACAGCCGCGATCTCGTCGTTGACGAACGCATACGGCGACCGCCCCACCTGTTCCGCTTGAGCGATTTCCGCCGCGCATAACTCGCTGACGAACCAATCCAGATTGGTCGCCGAGGCGGGCGAGATCGACATATTCATCCAGCGGCCCGGCGTGACAAAGTTGCGGCACGCCCAACGGGCATCCATCGCCGGGGCCGCCGAGATCACCTGATTGATGCTGAAGGTTCCGGCGGTCATCGAAAGTTGGCCCGGCTCGCTGCACCCCGTGCCAATCGCACAGGCATCGACATCGTGCAAACCAGAGACGACGGGCGTCCCCGCCACCAACCCGGTCAGAGCCGCCGCCGCTTCGGTGACATGCCCGGCGATCTGCGCCGAACCGATGATCGTTGGGGCGCGGTCAGC
>JAADYY010000027.1 GCA_010092805.1 Chloroflexota bacterium
AAGTGGCTTCGCTGATCAGGATTTGGCTGGGGGCGGCCCCATTACACAGCCGCGCGCCCAGGTTCATCTGGCGGCCAATCGCGGTGAAATTGGTGCGCGTGGGCGCGCCGAATTCGCCGACGATCACCTCACCAGAACTGATGCCGATCCCCATCGGGGGGAGTTCGCGGCGCTCGCGCCCAAGCTGCTCTTGCAGCACCTGATGGGCGTGCTGCATCTGAAGGGCGGCGTGGGCGGCTTTTAAAGCGTGGTCGTCATCATGCAGCGGCGCGCCGAACAACCCAATCACTTGATCGCCCACAAATTTATCCAGCATTCCGTCAAAACCAAAGATGATCTCCGTCATGGCCGCGAAAAACGCATTGAGCGTCGAAACCAACTCGTCTGCCGGAACGCGCTCCGCCCAGCGCGTTGACCCACGCAGATCGGCATACAGCGCACTGACGACGAACCGCTCGCCAGCGAGGACGCTGGCATCTGCCCGGCCCAGCAGGTGTTCGAGCACTTTCGGCCCCACCGAACGGCTGAGCACGGTGCGCATCCGGCGCTGCTCGATGCGCTCGAAGACAGCCGTATCGACCTGGCTGGTGATCGCCGCGAGGATTTGGCGGTCTTCGTTGGAAAAGCCGCGCGCGTTAGTGCTGTTGACCGCGCCAAACACCCCAATTTTACGATCTTTGAGGATCAGCGGCACCGCGATCACCGAGCGGACAGCGCCGCCCAGCGCGTTGGTGTAGACGGGTTCGGCGGTGTCGAGGGCTTGCCGGGCGATCTGCTGGATGGTCGCCTGGTACTCCGCCGAGGTCAGCAAGCCCTCGGCGGTGACGGCGCGGGTTTCCAGCACGGTTTCGTGCTGGCCGTAGAGCATGATGAACCCGAGTTCGCCGGAGACGGCCTGGCAGAGTGTCGCGAGGATGCGCTGCAGCATGACATCGAAATCTGTCTCTTGGTCGCGGATGCGGTCAATGGTGTAGATGGTCTCGAGTTCTTTGGTGCGCCGCTGGAGCTGCTGCTGTGTGCGCCGGTGTAGAATTGCCGAGTCGATCTGGCTGTTGACCGCGTACAGCAGCCGATGATCACCTATGCTAAATGGGTGTTGGCGGCCCAACACCACAGCACCCAACCGCCGCTCGGCGACGATGAGCGGGGCGGCCAGCAAACACATATCCTGTATCTCCAGTTCCGGCGGCAGGGTGAGCGTTTGCGGGATTTCGATGGCTGCGGTGCTGGCCCTGATGGCTTGCAGCGCCGCAGTGGGCAGGTTGTAGCGGTCGATCAGGCCGCGCAAGAGCGGTTCTGCTTCGGCGTCGTTGTGGACGATGATCATCGCCAGCCCGACTTCGAAATGCTCGACGAGAATCGTCGCAAAGCCGTTGATCAGCTCGCTTTCGCTGGTCGCGCCATCGCGCAGACGGTCGATCTCGAAGATGGCTTCGAGTTCGCGGTTGCGCTGCTGCAATTTCCAGATGGTGTGCGCCTGCATGATGGCTGAGTCGAGCTGCTTTTCGGCGATCTCCAGCAGCGCGATTTCCTCATCGCTGAACGGGTGGCTGCTGCGCCCCAGAATCAAGCCGCCCAACGGCAGGCCGTGCTGCTTGAGCTGATGGCCGAGCGTGTAAACCCAGGGTGAAACGGGCAGCGGTGTGGGCGTTTCAAAAGCGATGGCCGCGCGACATTGACGAATAGCGACCGGCTCGGTCACGCCCTTGACCGCAATCCATTCAACGTCGTCGCTGGTTTCGGCCAGCAGCAGCAGCGCGCACACGTCGGCGCTGAAGTGTTCGGCCAGCAGCGCCACCAGCGCCGTGAGCATCTCGCCGGGGTTCTGATCGTCGTCGATGCTGTCACGCACCCGGTCGAGCGCGATCATCAGTTGCAGGGCGTGGGCTTGTTGGGCCAGCACGCCGGAATTATCGGCCATCATGCGGCGGAGAACCTCATGCAGCCATGGTGATCAACACAAGCGACGGAAGTGGTTGTGAGTTCAGGATAGCGCATAGATTTCCTTGATCTTCAGCAGGCTGCCCCACGCCCACTGACACGGGATATTGTCCTGACCGACAAGGCGCGTTATTCTGTAAAGTGTAGGTAGCGTAGTATAGCAAAATTCAAACGCGCTAGCACCAATTCATGGCGGTTATTCGGGTTTGAAGTTGGTTCTAATATGAGCGAAACGAGCGAGACAACCTTGGCTGCCGAAAAGTCAAACAACAAATTGGCGCTCTCTTACGAAGCGATTCGCCGACAGCAGTACGAACTCATCAACGATCTGCTGGAAGTGCTCCCAAAGATCGATGGGCTGGCGGATGACCGGGTGGCCGAGGTGCGTGACGCCTTGTTTCACGCCGACAACCCCTACTTGATCGTGTTTGTGGGGCCGTTCAGTTCCGGGAAGTCGTCGCTCATCAATGTGCTGCTCAATCAGGCGGATTTGCTGCCGATTGGCCCGGTGCCCACCACCGACCGGATCAGCATTTTGCGCTGGGGCGAAGAAGTCCAACGGATGCAGTCTGGCGAAATTTACACCGTGATGCACCCGTCGCCGATTTTGCGGAAAGTCAGCTTCGTGGATACACCGGGCCTTGAGTCCGTGTTCCAGAATCACGAAGGCATTACGCGGCGGTTTTTGCACCGCAGCGACACGGTTTTTCTGGTGATGTTGGCACAGCAGGCCATGACTTCCGGCAACTTGAATTACCTGAAGGTGCTGCGGGAGTATGGCAAGAATGTGATCATTCTGCTCAGCCAAAAAGATCTGCTGTCTGCCGAAGAGATCGAGACAGTGCGGGCCTATGTCATCGATCAAAGCCGCGATCTGCTCGGCGCGAACCCGGAGGTCTGGGCGGTCTCGGCGCGCGAGGCGCAGGCAGCCTATTTGCCCGACGGCACCCGCGACTCTGAAAAATGGATCGCCAGTGGTGTCGCGCAGATCGAAGCTTACGTTGATGGACAGTTGGGCGATGTGGAGCGGATGCGGCAAAAACTCCAGACACCGCTGCAAATTGTCGAATCGGCCCATCAAGCGGCGCTGGCGGTCGTGCGCGAAAATCAGTCGGAGATGAATCGGTACCAGAGCATCTTCGACAACATCGATCAGCAGATGGCCGCCGGGCAGCGCGAACACGCCCGCACCATCCGCACCGCCACTGAGGAGATCGAACAGCGGTTCGCCGAAGTTTCGGCGCGCGGCGACGATGCCATCACCGAGATGTTTCGGTTCACGCGGGCGTTCAATTCGCTGTATCGCGGCTTCCTCGAACTCATCGGGCTGGCGCGGTTCGCGCGGCGGGCGCAGGGCGGGTCGTACACCCGCACGGCCTTCGAGCGGCAGCAGGTCTTCGCGCCCATCAGCGAACTCCCCGCGATTGTCAGCAAGTTGGGGCCGCGCATCGAAGGGCGGGACATTCAGGACACCGACGATCTTGTCAAGTATGCGCAGCGCGAGGTGGCGGCGCTGCCGCCGGATGTGCAGCGTAAAGTGATCGGGGTTCTGCAACCGCCGCAGAAATATGATCGTACAGCATTGGAGAACGCGCGCCCGGTGCTTAGCGAGATTGAGGATGAAACGCAGCAGTTCGAAACGGATCGCCTGGAACGCATGACGCGAAACACACTCGTGTACCTGGCGGGGTGGGAAGTGCTGGTGATCATTCTGGGGATCTTTGTGCTGGCGTGGAACCCGGCAACGCCTGAACTGCCCCTACTGCCCTTCCTGCTGATCATCTTTTTGTTGGGGATGGGGCTGCTGGGGTTGGCATTTATGCCGCTGCGTGGGCGGGCAATCGCCAACGCTTACCAGAAACGCATCGACGGGCTGAAAAACCGCTATACCGAGGCGGTGACACAGGCCGCCAACGCCCAGATCCGCAACGGGATGCAGGTGCGTCGGGAAGCGGTCGCGCCGCTCACCCGGTTGATCGAAGCGCAGACGACGTTGCAAACGGAGCAGTTGAACCAGCTGCGTGCGATAGAGGGCGATATTGTCAAAGTGGAGGCAGAGTTGGCCAAACTCGGCAGAGCGAATCGGTTAGGACTGTGAGGTTAGGGGCTTAGGGTGAACGCAACTCCCATCAATTCACTGGAGGGGCCGATAGCGGCCCTGCGCGAGTCGGAGATTCGTCTGCTGACTGATATTGCGGAGACGTTGGGCGAGCTTGGCGAGACACAGCCGGAAGACCGGCAGCGCCTGCGGGATGTCGCCCAGGATCTGCGCGATCTGTTTTATATGGTGGTCATCATTGGTGAGTTCAACTGCGGCAAATCGACATTCGTCAACGCCTTGCTGGGTGACGACCTGCTGCCGATGGGCATCACGCCGACGACAGAAGCCATCGAGTTGATCCGTTATAACGAGACGCCGCAGCGCCAGCCCATCCTGCGCGAAGATGGCATCCGCGAGTGGGGGCACCCGAACACGGGCGCGCCGGGGGTCGCCATCGTCGATACGCCGGGCGCTGGATCGGTATTTCAGCGCCATGAGCGCGTGGCGAAAGCCTTTTTGCACCGCAGCGATTTGGTGATCTTCGTGATTTCGGCGAAGCGGGCGCTGGCCGAAACTGAGCGGCTGTATCTGGAATTGGCCAAGAACTTCGGCAAGAAGATCATCGTCGTCATCAACCAGATCGATCTGGTGGGGCCGCAGGAACGCGATGAGGTGCGGCGCTATGTGCAGCGGCAGGTCAAAGAACTCATCGACATCGACCCGCTGATCTTTATGGTGTCGGCGAAGCAGGCGTTGGCGGCGCAGCAGGGGCAGCCCGCCGGAGACGACAGCGCCAGCCTCGACGCGGTGCGCGCCCATCTACGCGGGGTGTTCGGTGAGGCACCGCCTGCAAAACAAAAACTGTTGGCTCAGTTGGAACTCGGCGCGCAGGTGGTGCGCCAATACTTGCAGGTGATCAGCGAGAAAAGCTCGCTGGTGACGGCGGATACCGACAAGGTGCGCGATGTGCAGCGCGAACTGAGCCAGCAGGCGCAAGGCCTGGATGCGCGATTGGTGGAGGCACGCGCCGACATCGATCACATTTTTGAGGGACTGCGCCTGCGGGGGCTGAATTTCATCGACACGAATCTCTCGATACGGCGTTTGGGGCGCATGCCCAGCCGGGAGGCGCTGCAAATCGAGTTCATGGACGAGGTCATCGGCCACACACTGCGCGATCTGACCGATGCTTCGAGCGAGTACGTCAACGCGCTCATCGACAGCAGCCGTGTCTACTGGCGCGGCGTCATCGAGCGGCTGAATCAACTGCGCGAGTTGATGGAGCAGGAACTGAGCGGCCTTGACGCTGGGGTGTTCGCAGAGCAGCGTGAAGCCCTGCAAGAAGCGATTCACATCGCCGAGGCCGAACTGAAGACCTACTCTAGTGGGCGCGTCGTCAGCGAAATGCAGGATGTGTTCCGCACCAACCTCAGCGGCTTTGCGACCAGCGCAGCGGCGGCGCTGATCGGGTTGGTGGTGGCGATGTTGGCGACGTTGGGCACCCCCGGCCCGGTGATTGGGGTGGGCGCGGCGGCCTTCGCCCTGCCGGCGCTGATCATTGGCGCGCCGGTTGCGATGGTCGGCGGGTATGCCGCGTACCGTTACTACCGCCGCGTGACCGCCGAGACCAAGCGCGAATTCAACAGCCGCGTCGATCAACTGCGCCAAACCTATCACGATGCGCTCGATGACCTGACGCGGCGCGAACGCAACCGCCTAACTCAGTACGGCCAGAGCGTGCTAACGCCCATCTTCAGCCGCCTGGAGGTGCTGACGCTGCGCTACGACAAGCAGATCAACCGCCTGCGCGAGCATCAAGAACAGATCGACACACTGCGCAAGGGAATCGTCGCCAGCGCCTGAGCGGCTTAGGGCGCGTCGCCAGACACGCTCGGCAAGTTGTGGATTGTGCGTACCTGCGCGATCAGCGAGGCAATATCGGGTTCGGCTCGTCCATCATCGGGCGGGCCGAGCGGATCATCCACTTCTGGGTCGCCCAACAACACATGGGCCAAATTACCCACCCCATAACTGAGCACATCCAGGTTATAACCGCCTTCTATCACAAAATCGATTTTGCCGTCGCAGAGCCGTTCAGCGATGTTGAGCAGTTCGCGCGCCAGATGATCATACCCCGCCAAGCTCAGCCGCATCCCCGCGAGCGGATCGGCCCAGTGCCCATCGTATCCGGCGGAGACGAGCACGAGCTGCGGCGCAAAACGTTCGGCCAGCGGCCAGATAATGTGCTCGAAGATGGCGGCGTAGCTGCCGTCGCTGTGCCCGCCGGGGATGGGCACATTGACTGTGAAGCCTGTGGCTGGGCCGCTGCCCACATCGTGGAGTGTGCCGGTGCCTGGATACAACGGAAACTGGTGTGTTGATACAAATAAAACAGTAGAATCATCATAAAAAGCGGCTTCTGTACCGTTGCCGTGATGCACATCATAATCTACAATCAGAATACGCTCGACTCCGTGTTGTTGTTGGGCGTAACGGGCGGCGATGGCGATATTGCTCAGCAGGCAAAAACCCATCCCACTTTGCGGCACTGCGTGATGCCCCGGCGGACGCACAACGGCCAGGCCGTTGTTGGCGTCGCCGCGCAGGACAGCATCGACGGCGCGGACAACACCGCCCGCCGCCAACCGCGCAATCTCGTAGGATGTGGGGGTGGCGTAGGTATCGGCGTCCAAGAGCACGGTGCGCTGCTGCGCACTCAACCGTTCAAGTAGGCGCAAATAGCCCTGCGCGTGGACTGCCAGCAGCATATCATCCGTCGCCGGGGTGGCGGTGACCGCGTTCATGCGGCTAGTGAGTCCAGCCGCATCCAGCCGACGCCAGACAGCGCGAATGCGGCCTGCATGTTCGGGGTGCTGCGGAAAATCATGTTCTGGGTAACGCGGATGCGTGACATATATCGTCGTCATTGAGCGGCTCCGTCTCTCAATTCGATGACTGTGGCTGACGCTGCATCGATCGGTGTAAGCTATCTATTTCTGTAGGTATTCGGCACATTCTGCTAGGTTCTTGATCATCTGGCAAGTGCCGTCTCACGTTTTTTCCAAAAGGCCCCTATAATGAGCTTACTGCGAAGGATATCCTCACCACCAGTGCCGTCCGCAAGGTCGCGCCAGTCTTTCAGGGATTCTCGTAGCGGGCTTGGGCATAAGAAGCGAACAAGGACTGAAACCATGCAATATGAACGTCTGGTTCAGTGGGCGCAGGAGTTGTGGGCATCGCGGTGGCCGGAACGCCCGTATGTGACCATTTGGGCGTCTGCCGAATGCAGCAACATGATCGCACAGAGCCAGGTGAAAAGCGGACGCAAACTGCGGGGGAAAGCACGCTACGACGGCGTGGACGAACTGGAATGCCCGTACATTGTCCCCATCAGCGATTACGGCTCACGTGGTAAGAAAATGGTGCTGACTTCAAGCGCCGGGGCGTTCGCGTTCAAATTCACGCACGAAGATGAGGACGAGCAGTTCGAAGTGGTGTATGCCAGCTCGTATTTCAGCGACGATGTGCAAGATTTGACGGCGATTGCGCTGGTGCCAGAAGATAAGCTGGAGACGTGGGCGGCCTTTGAGTTCGCCTGCGCCCGCGCGGTGCGCCCGCGCATCCGCCGCCGCCGTGATGTGTACATCATCGGTGGTACAGATGCTTTCTTCGATCCGACCGTCGATTGGGGAGATGTGATCCTCTCCGACGAGCTGAAATCGAAGCTGCTCGACGACATGGAAGCGTTCTTCACGAAAGGCGTCGAGATCTACCGCCAATTGAAGCTGCCGCCGTTCCGCAAGCTGCTGCTGGCGGGGGTGCCCGGCACCGGCAAAACGATGCTGTGCGCGGCGATGGCGAAGATCGCCATCAGCCATGGGCGGGTGGTCGTGTACGTCTCCGGCGCTGACCGCGACGGCGCGTCGTTCGAGAAAATCCAGCGGGCGCTGCAAGCGGTGACGGCGGCGCGCTACCCGGTGCTGCTGATCGTTGAGGAGCTGGACGCCTATCTGCAGGGCGACGACAAGGCGCGTGTGCTCAACGTGCTGGACGGCATTGAGTCGCCGAACAACCCCAAGGGGGCGCTGCTGCTGGCGACGACCAACTACCCCGAAGCCATCGATGAGCGCATCTCCAAGCGTCCGGGGCGGCTCGACCGGATCTTCATCGTGCCCACCATCGAGGACGATGAACAGGCCACTGCGATGCTGCGCCATTACATGGGCGACCAGTGGAAAGACGAGCACGTCGGCGTCATCGAGTATCTGATCGATCAGCCGGGGGCGTTTGTGCGCGAAGTGGCGTTGCACGCGCGGATGCTGGCTGCGCACGAGCACCGCACCGAAGTCACCCACGAGATGCTGGAACAGTCGGTGCAGAGCCTGCTGCGGCAGATCCGCGCGGAGAGCGATTTCCTGGCCAACCGCCGCCCGATCAGTTTGGTGAACAGCAAGAAGGGCAATAACAACCGCAATCCATTCGGGTTTTAGCCACCGACCGCAGCCCCGACCGATGTTTGGTGTGGGCTGCGGTGCGGTTCGCGCAGGAAGCCGTCGTTAGCCGACGGTGCCCATATCGTGAACGCAGAAGGTCAGCGGCCCGGTGGGGCGCAGCAGCAGCCGAAAGCCGGGGCTAATCTCGATGATGCCGTCATCGGCGGGCACAAACTCGAAGGTGTATTCGTTGGCGAGCGGCGTATAGGCGACGCGGCGCACTTCCCAGTCGATCTGCACGTTCAGGCCGCTGAGCAGCCCGGTTACGCCGCGCGAGAGCAGATTGGTGATGCCGCTATCCTGGCACGCAATCGCCCCGATGGCATCGCCGTCAGCGCGTTGCAAAGCGCTCACGAAGGCATCCCCTGTGAGGCGCGGCCCTAAATAGAAGAAATACGCGCCGTACAAGATCACAACCACGATAGCAATCCGCCGCAAACGTTTGAGCATCTCAGTTCCTCAATGAACAATCTGAATCTGAATCGTTATACGCCGCGATCAGGAGCGGGGTTGCAGCAGCAGATACGCAAAGCCGTTCATGGGGATCGTTTCGACCTGTTCGTAGGCGCGGGCAATCGCTTGCAGCACATCAACCGGGTAGAACTGCGCCCGCATGATAATCAAGCTGAACTCCTGCGCCTCGATCATCGCAATCAGCCCGCTTGAGTCGAATTGGCCGTTGTTCGCCAGATTCAGCAACTGCGTCGGGTTGGTGATCACGGGTTTGCCCGCCAGCAAATTGAACGCCGCTTCCTCGCTCAACACAAGGCCATCGGCGGCGCGCACCCGCTCGACGATTTGCCAACCGTTGGCGCTGTCGGTCGGCGTCGTCAGGTGGCCGATGTCGGCGTAGCCCCCCGCGACTCGCCCGGCGGAATCATAGAAGCCGTTGAGGGCGTTGGCTTCAATGTTGAGGATTTGCGCCAGCGGGCCGAAGATCGGTCCGTCGGTGGGCATGTGCCAGACGGCGCGCCCGTACCCGATGTAGAGCAGCGGCACGATCACCAGGCCGGCGGCAGCGACCGCTGGGCCAACGGCGCGCAGCGGTCGGAAAACACGACTGATGTAATTTTCCGGGAAGCGCCAGCCCCGATTGAGTGTGCGCGCTGCAAACAGGCCGCTGAGGATGCTCATGGCGGCGATGCTCGTCGCAAAGTAGCTGTCGCCCGCGCCCCATTTGCCGGAGAGCAGGCTGATCCCGACGGCGGCGACGAACCAGATGGTGTAGATCGACAGGCGGTCGAAGTAGAGTTCATACAGCGCGTAGAGCGCGGCAGGGATCAACAGGAAGCCGTGCAGCCCGAACCATAAGCGAAACAGGCCGAACGTCTGATCCGGGTAGTAGTCGTTGACATTGGCGGCGATGGTTTGCAGCCACCACTGGCCGTTGGTGCTCACGTCGATCCAGAGGAAGATGCCGATCCCGACCGCCGCGAACCCCAATCCCCACAAGATCGCGCGGCGCGGCTGCCCAATGAACAAATAGACAAACGCCGCGACGGCTGTTCCAATGGCGAGCTGCTTCGTGTAGCCCGCCGCCATGATCAACGCCAACCCGGTCAGCAGAAGCCGTCGCCGTCGCCTGGGATCGTCGAGGGTGTTGACGTGGCAGAGGATCACGACGGCCAACGTCTCGAACATCACCATCGTCATGTGCTGGCGAAACAGCGGCCCAATGTGATAGATCGTGTTCGAGGCCAGGAATGCTAACCCGGAGAGCACCGCGATCCCGCGATGGCCGCCGTCGCGGTAGACGGCCAACCCAATCGCGGAAGCGGTGACCAACGTCCCCAAAAAGCCGAGCAGCCGCCCGTACCAGTACGCTGGGCCGAAGACGGCGGCGAACGGCGCAGCGATCACGTGGAACAGCGGCGGGTAGTTGCTCGAATAAAATGGGAAGGTGTTGGTGTCCTGGTACGGCCACTGCCCCTGGCTGAACATGATCGTATCGACCAGTTCAAAGCCTTCGCCTTGATCGTAGTCAAACGGGAACTGGATCAGGTTGGCGGCGTAAATGACGTAGACGACAAATAGGCTGCCGAGGATCACGAAGGCGGCGGCCAGCAGCAGCCGGTTGAGCGTCAGCAGCGAAAGCGCGGGCCGTGCGAGTGTGGTTGGGTAGGTGCGTTCAGCCATATCACCGCGTGTCAATCAACTCAGGCGGGGGTATCGCCCAGCGGAATGAGAGTGAGGCCGACGAGAGCCAGCAGGATCATGCCGCCGAGCGCGATCTGCTGCGCGGGGCCGATGCCGCCCTCACGCCCGACATCGATCACATCGATGCCGATGATCCCCGTAAACCCAACGACGCCGACGATCACGAGCAGCAGGCCAAGCTGACGCTTGCTCAGCGGCTGGCCGCTTGCGGCGCGGATGATTTTGATGAATGTCAGGATTTTGTTGGTCATGGGCGGGCAGTATACCGTGCCGGGTGGGGGACGTGCAACTACGCGGTTTGGACGTGCGTATAATGGGGCAAGATACGCGACGACCTGTTTATGGGTTGTGACTATGCTATTTGAGGGATCTTTCATGACAGACGAACGGCAGACCGACGAAGTCGAGCGCGTCTCGCGGTTGTCGTCGCCAACCGATGACACGGCGCAGAACAACGACGACCGCAGCAGCGACGATGTTGTGCGTGAATACGAAGAACGTTACGGCGGCAAGCGCAAAGTCGATGAAGTCGATCCAATGGACGACCCAGGCGACGGCCCCGAATTCGTCAAGCGTCCACAGAGTGCCGGGCGCGCGCCGCGCAGCTACAGCACCTTGCGCGTCACCGATGAAGAGCGGCTGTGGGCGGCGTTGGCGCACGGCAGCGCCTGGCTCACGGTCGTTGGCGGGGTGGTCTCCGTCGGCTTCATCGTGCCCATCACGGTGTTTGTGCCGCTGATCATCTATTTCATGTTCCGCCGCAAGTCCGACTTCGTGGCGTTCCATGCGCTGCAAGCGTTCGTACTGCAATTGGTCGGTACAGTGGGGGCGCTGGTGATTCTGGTTACGGGTGGCGTCGCCTGGCTGATCGGTATGGTGGTGGCGCTGCTGGCGATGTTTGTCCTGATCGGCTTCATTCTGGTGCCGGTGTGGGGGCTGGTTGGGGTGGTGCTGCTGGCGGTGGTCGCGTTGATGCCCCTGGCGATGCTGTTGTACAGCACGCTGGCTGCCATCGAAACGTACAACGGCAGCGATTACCGCTACCCATTCATCGCCCGCTGGGTAGATCGGCAGTTAGCGGGCGGTCTGCTGAACGTGCTGTAGGGGGGCAGCCGTCACGCGGCGGTTGATTCTGGTGCTTTCTTTCTCTGCGGGGACGTGCTATGCTCATGAACCAATCACATCACCCGCATGACACAACGCATTGCGCCAGGAGCAAGGCAACTATGTTGAAGACGCACAACTGCGGCGATCTGCGGCCTGACCACGCAGGCCAAACCGTACAATTGGCTGGCTGGGTGCATCGCCGCCGCGATCAGGGCGGCGTGATTTTTATCGATCTGCGCGACCGCTGGGGGCTTGTACAGATCGTGGTGGATGCCGCGCAAAACGCCGAAGCCCACGAGGCCGCCGACGCACTCCGCAGCGAATATGTGGTGCAGATCGAAGGTGTTGTGCGCATGCGCCCTGAAGGTACCCTCAACCCCGAACTCCCAACGGGCGAGGTTGAGGTGGTTGCCGGGCAGATCACGCAGTTGAACGCGGCCAAGACGCCGCCGTTTTACATCAACAAGGACGACAAGATCGACGAGATGCTGCGGATGCGCTACCGCTATCTCGATCTGCGGCGTCCGCGCATGCAGCGGAACATTGTGCTGCGGCACCGTGTCGTCAAGTTCATCCGCGATTACCTCGACGCACGCGGTTTCATCGAAATCGAAACGCCGATTCTGTTCAAGACGACGCCAGAAGGCGCGCGCGACTTTCTGGTGCCCAGCCGCCTGGTGCCAGGGCAATTCTACGCGCTGCCACAGAGTCCGCAGCAGCTCAAGCAGTTGCTGATGGTCGCGGGTTACGAGCGCTATTTCCAGATCGCGCGCTGCTTCCGCGACGAAGATCTGCGCGGGGATCGTCAGCCGGAATTCACACAACTCGATCTGGAGATGAGCTTTGTACAGCGCGAAGACGTGATCACGCTCATCGAGGATATGATGACGGCGTTGGCCGAAGAAGTGAGCGGCAAAACCCCCATGTTCAAGCCGTTCCGGCGGCTGACTTACACGGAAGCCATGGAGAAGTACGGCTCGGACAAGCCGGACCTGCGCTATGAACTGGCGGCGGTGGACATCACCGAACTGGCGGGCAAGTGTGGTTTTGCGGTCTTCGTCAACAACGTCGCCGAGGGCAAACCGGTCAAGGCGCTGCGGGGGCCGGGGCTGGGCAAGATGAGCGGTACAGCGCTGCGCAAATTCACCGGGGAACTCGAAGATCTGGTGAAGGGCGTTGGCGCGAAGGGGTTGGCGTGGATGGCGCTGCCCGAAGATGAAGAAGGTGAAGTCAAGGGGCCGATTGGCAAGTTCTTCACCGTTGAGCAGAAGATCGAGCTGTTCGATATGGTGGAGGCCGAACCCGGCGACCTGCTCCTGTTCACGTCGGACACACGCGAGATCGTCTATGCCGTGACCGATGCGCTGCGGCAGCGACTCGCGCAGGAACTCAACCTGGCCGACCCGGATCAACTGGCGCTGGCGTGGGTGATCGACTTCCCGATGTTCTATTGGGACGAGGAAGAGCAGCGCTGGGATCCCTCGCAGCATATGTTCACCGCGCCGCTGCCCGAAGATCTACCGCTGCTGGATACCGATCCGGGCAAAGCTCGCGGCTCACAATATGACCTGATCGGCAATGGCTACGAATTGGCGGGCGGCAGCATCCGCATTCACGACCGCGCGATGCAGGAAAAGATCTTCCCGCTTATCGGCCAGGATATTGAGCACGCCTTTGAGCAGTTCGGTCACATGTTGCAGGCTTTTGAGTATGGGGTGCCGCCGCACGGCGGGATCGCATCGGGAATTGATCGGCTGGCGATGGTGTTGGCGGGCGAACCCAACATCCGCGAGGTGATCGCTTTCCCGAAAACGCAGCAGGGCACCGACATTATGGCGGGCGCGCCGTCAAAAGCCGAAGCCAAGCAGCTCGACGAGTTGTATATTGAGGTGGTCGGCCTCGACGAGGACGACGACTGAGAGTCTTGCATGTCAGGGCGAGATGTATCAATCTCGCCCTGATCACTGTTATTCTTGAGCATCATCCTCGGTGTTGAGGACGAAGCTGTGGATCACGCCGGCAAACAACCCACCGCCGAAAATCCCAACGAAATACGGCAGCACATAAGCGAGGTTACCCGCCATGACCGCCGGGCCGAGGGTGCGCGCCGGGTTCAGCGATGCGCCCGTGTAAGCCCCGCCCGCAAGGATCGCGCCAGCCAGCGTGAGGCCAATGGCCAGCGGCGCTAGATTCCCCGCCTTGCCAAATGCAGCCGCCTGATAGACTGCCGTCACCAAGAAGAACGTGAGCACAAACTCGAACAGCGCCGCCGTCCACACCGCTGACTCGGTGAGGCTGCCGGTCGTCTCGCCCAGCGGACTGTTGAAAGGCAGCAGCAGTTGCAGCACCAACGCCGCTACGATGGCACCCAGGAACTGCGCCAGCCAGTAGATCACGGCGCTGGGGAACCCGATCTTGCGCCCGACCAGCAGCCCGGCGGTCACCGCCGGGTTGAAGTGCGCGCCGGAAATGTGGCCGTAGGCGAAGATCAGCCCGACGAGGATGAGGCCATGGGCGAGCGCGGGCACCACGACCGAAAATTCGTTGCTGATGGTCGCGGCGACGGCCCCGGCCCCGACGAACACAAGGGTGAAGGTGCCAAGAAACTCAGCAATGCTGGAACGAAGCAGTTGATCATTCATAAGAGGGGGGGAACTCCTTAGTGGTTGGGGTGCGAATCAAAGGCTTGTTCATCGCGTGTGATTATAGCTCACGCGGTGGCAAGCAGTTCTAGGCAGTTTGTACAGGCTTGCCGCG
>JAADYY010000028.1 GCA_010092805.1 Chloroflexota bacterium
GGTGCTTGCCGAATTCCCATATTCGGAATGGGAAGGCGATAACGCTTTCCTCGAAATGGACCCGCTGGATGTGGCGATGATTGACCGCGTGCGCGAACGCAGCGAGCAGGTAGTCGTGATCTTGATTTCCGGTCGTCCGATGATTATTTCCGACTTCCTGCTGAGCGCTGATGCGTTTGTAGCCGCCTGGTTACCCGGCACCGAAGGGCAAGGCATCGCCGATGTCCTCTTTGGCGATCAGCCGTTCACCGGTCGCTTGCCCTATACATGGCCTCGCAATATTGAGCAACTGCCGTTCGACTTTGACAATCTGCCTAGCGAAGGTTGCGACGCACCGCTATTCCCGTTTGGTTATGGCCTCACCTATGAAGACGCCTATGAAGATGCAACATCACCCTGGCTGGCGCTTGCCGCCGAATGCCAGAGTGCTTCGAACTAATTGACTGGTTGTTGAAGGGAGAAGTAAATGATTTTGGCTAAAGCATACTTCCGAATTGTGTTCGTTCTCGCGCTGATTATCCCCATGTCGGTGGTCATCACACAGGCACAACCTGAAGATGAGGAGCCGTTTGTGCTCGCCGACTTCGAGGAGCCGCTGTTCTTGGGCCGGGATGGCGATGGTCTGGACATTGGCTTTGTCCCCTGGGGCGATGCTGCCGAAAATGTTGTTTTGGAGATCGTCAGTGCAGAGGATGACTTGGCGCTGCCGAATCAAGGGGATGGCAACGATATTCTCCAGGTGACCTACGATATCAATGGCTTCGGCGGGTTTACTCACGCGCTCACCGACGGCACAAACTGGTCACCGCAGGATTGGACGGACTACACCGCGCTCGATTTCTGGCTGTACGGCGCAGAATCGGGTGCAGTGATTCAGGTTGAGATCTTTGACAATCGTGCGCCGGATTCAACGTCGGATACGGCGGAGCGTTGGTACTATCGATTGGACGATGACTTTGCGGGGTGGCAGTTTTTCAGCATTCCGTTTGAATACTTCCAGCGGCGCACCGATTGGCAGCCAGGTGGCGCACCCAGCGACGGACTTGGGCTGGCAGAGGTTCATGGCTATGCCTTTGCATTTCCGGCTGGGGTGGGTGCCCATACCACTTACATCGATGATGTGGCCGTCTCGAACAGCGAGGGCAATGTCGAGGCTGTGGCAACCGCTGTTCCGACAATGACGCCGGAACCGGCGGATGAAGCAGCGGCAGTACGCAGCACCCCTGAACCGTACAACTTCGATGGCGAGTGGGTGCTCCTGTGGAGTGACGAATTCGAAGCCGACGCGGGCGCGCCCATTAATGATGCGTATTGGACGTGCGAGGTCGGCGGTCATGGTTGGGGTAATGCTCAGCTCGAGCACAACACGGATCGTATCGAAAATGTGGCGCATTCGGGTGATGGTATGTTGATCATTACAGCCCGCGAAGAGTCGTATCGCGGCAATGACTACACCTCTGCGCGCTGCAACACAATGGATAAAGTCGAATTTACCTACGGACGTGTTGAGGCGCGGATCAACTTGCCGGAGGGTCAGGGGTTATGGCCTGCGTTCTGGATGCTCGGCGCGGATTTCCCAGAAGTGGGGTGGCCCGCTTCTGGTGAAATTGACATCATGGAATACGTAGGCAAAGAACCGCGCTCAACACACGGCACGGTTCACGGCCCAGGATTTTCCGGATCGGGCGGCCTTGGCTTACGCTATATTTTCGATGAGCCGGTCGCCGATGACTTTCATGTGTTTGGCATCGAATGGGAACCTGAAATCATCCGCTGGACAATCAATGGTGAGGTTTTTCACACGGCCACACCAGAAACCTTGTATGGCGGAACGTGGGTCTTCGATCATGACTTCTTCATACTCATCAATGTGGCGGTAGGCGGCAGTTGGCCTGGCAGCCCCGATGACACGACGGAATTCCCGCAGGAAATGCTGGTCGATTGGGTTCGCGTCTACCAACGTAATTAGTATAGGGTAAACATCAAGAATCCGTGAATGTCCAAAAGGGCTATACTTGACCCATAGGTATAGCCCCTAAGGTGAGGAAAGGTCTTAGAGGCTGTTTGAAAAGAAAAGCATGGGGTTTCATCCCAGACGAGTTTTGTTCATGCAATCTCTGCTCAACACAAGCCACTTACCCCACCAGATCAGACACTCCCGCATAAGCTTCTTAATCAATAGTATGTCTTTTCTGGCTTGCAGAGAACCATTTTGACGCTGATTTTGAAGCGATTGCCCCGGGCATTTTGCGAATTGGCAATGCCTTGATATAATCAAGATGTATACAGGCTCAATGTGCGTTTGATTTGCTGGGGATGCATCTCTAGCTATTTACAAAATTGCCAATGTCTGGTGTGTTAGTATAATTTGACACGGCGATTCGCAGTAGCTTGCCACCTAAACTGATTTTAACAACACAAACTCAAGATTTGATGAACGGTTACGCCTCATTACGTGGCTTGTTCTTTTTGCCTTAACGTATATCCATAGCACCTATTGGGTGTCCCCGTCAAAGAGCCTTATGCCTTTCTGTTTTTCGTGGCGAGCATGTTAGGGGTAGGTCGAGCGTGCTTGGTCACGTCTACCGGTCGTGTGGCTGCGAAGACCCAGACCACATGCCGAATTTTCGCTTAGAGTCTCCCAACGGAGGAACAATGCGTAACACATTTCGATTTCTCATTGTACTGGTGTTGCTTGTCACAACCACCCTGGGTTCAACCGCCCTTGCTCAGCAAGAAGACAATGTGCTCCGAGTTGGTCTGCGTAAGCTGACCACTATTGACCCAGCGCTGGGCGCAAATGACCCAGAAGTGATGTTTAATTCCTTGCAATATGATTATCTCATCGACATTTTGCCCAGTGGTGATCTCGCGCCCAGTCTCGCTGTCGAATGGGCAGTCAGCGATGATGGCTTAACCTACACGCTCTCGCTCCGTGAAGGCGTGCAGTTCGAAGATGGTTCACCCTTCACTGCCAATGACGTGGTCTACACGTTCAATCGTCTGGTTGAAGTTGGCTCATCCATCGTGGGCTTGCTTGGTCAGGAACAGGTTGGGGAAGCCGAAGATGGCTCGCCCATCTTCGAACCTACCTGGAGCGTCGCAGCGGCGGACGAACTGACGGTTGTGTTCACGCTTGACCAGCCCAATGCTGACTTCCTGTTTGGGCTGGCGTCGCGCTTCTCGCTGATTGTCAAAGACGGCAGCACCGATGTCAACGTGATTGCCGAAGGCGATGACCCGTACGCAAACTTCAATGGAACAGGCCCGTTCATTCTGGTGGATTTTGCAGCGGAAGAAAGCGCGACCTTCGTTGCCAACGAGAATTACTGGATGGAGGGCGCGCCCGCGCTCAGTGGCATTGAACTCATCTTCTTTGATGACGATCAAACCATTCTTGACAGCCTGCGCAGCGGTGCGCTCGACTACATCATCAAGGTGCCGGATGATTTAACCAGTACCCTGGAGAGCGTTGAAGGCGTTACCGTCCTGGAAAGACCGACTAACACGCACCCGGTGATCCGGCTGCGGACAGATGAAGGGGCAATTGGGGAAGATGTGCGCTTGCGCCAGGCATTCAAATTTGCCACTGACCGCGAATTGCTCAACCTCGACGCTTTGGATGGCTCCGGTACGGTTGGCAACAACGACCCGATTGGGCCAACCTACGGCAGTTTCTACAACGCGCAAGACAACCAGCCATATGATCCGGCACAAGCCTGTGAACTGATCGCGGCGGTGGCAGCCGATGGCACTGACAACGGCTTTGTCCAGATGGTTGATGGGGAAGCGCGCGTGGTTGTACCTTTCTACGTGGGCGATACTTTCGAATATGGCTTGGTCGCAGAATTCATCCAGCAGATGTGGGCAGATGCATGTATTGATGTCGCACTCAACATCGTGCCTGAACAGGTTTACTATGCTGAAGGCGAGAATAACTGGCTCAACGCTCAGCTTGGTATGACCGCCTGGGGAACGCGCCCCGTGGCCCAGGAGTACCTGACCGTCGCTTACCAGACGGGCGCTGCCTTCAACGAAGCCCGCTGGTCGAATGCCGCACTTGATGCCCTCATCGAGGAAGCCGGTGTCACATCTGATCTCGAAGCGCGGGCAGAAATCTATAACCAGATCAGCCAGATTTTTCTGGAAGAAGGCCCGATTCTCATCGTTTACTTCCGCCCAGTCGTGGGGGCACACGTTGACGCCGTACAAGGTCTGGACATGCATCCCTTCCCAGGGCGAACTGACTTCCGTTCAGTGAGTTTCAGCAACTAGATCGATGACCGTGATACCCGCAGAAGCGGGGGTTTCTAACTCTACTCCGCCGCTTCAACATTTTCGGGGCCTCCTCAACTTTTTCCGGCAAATGGCCCAATATCCATTGGCGTTTGCCGGAATGCTCATCGTGTTTGTCTTCATCGGTGTGGCAATTGTCGGTCCGCAGCTTGCCCCATATCCCTTTGATCAGATCATTCGCGGCACTGACGTCGGTCTGGAAGACCGGCGCGCCCAAACGAGCCACCCTCCCTCAGAAACTTTTCTCATGGGAACGGATCAACGGGGGCGCGATATCTACAGCCGGATGCTGTGGGGCGCACGCGAAACCATCGGGCTGCCATTGATCGCGACGCTTCTGGCGGTTACCGCTGGCACATTTATCGGCTTGCTCACAGGCTATCTTGGTGGCTGGGTCGATGAGGTTATCTCGCGAATACTCGATAGTCTGTTATCGATACCAGCACTGGTGCTCGCGCTGGTGATGATCTCAACGATTGTGCCGGTGCTCTCCTCACTACAGAGTCCGTTGGTCGCCTCACTCGGTGCAAACAACATCAGTCTGACCAGCGTAATTGTGCTGCTGTATGTCCCAATTGTCACCCGTGTCATTCGCAGCGCGACTCTGAACGTTCGCAGCAGCGGTTACATCGAAGCGGCGCGGTTGCACGGCGAATCCACGCTGCATATCATGTTCCGCGAGATCTTTCCGAGCGTCCTGCCGGCGTTGGTGGTCGAGGCGTCCCTAAGGCTCTCGTACGCGATATTCCTGGTCGCTTCACTCGGTTTTCTGGGGTTAGGTGTCCAGCCACCATCCCCTGAATGGGGGCGGATGGTGCTCGACGCGCGCCCACACATGACCAGCGAACCCTGGGAAATGTGGTTCCCGGTGTTGGGGATTGCCATCCTGATCATCAGCGTCAATCTCATGTCCGACGGCTTACGCCGTGTCTTCCGTCACGAACAAGAGCGTTAACATCATGACCGAACCTGTTATCAAGACTGATCATCTCTCGATTGAGTACCGCATAGGCAAGCATTGGCGCAACGCTATCCGGGATGTGAGCCTGCAAATCAACGCCCTGCAAATTCACGGTCTGGTTGGTGAGAGCGGCAGCGGCAAATCGACACTCGGTCTGGCGATGATGCGCTACCTTTCGAGTAATGCGCGCATCACCGAAGGCGAGATCATGTTCGGAGGACAGGACCTTGTGCCACTCACCGAAACTGAACTCTCCGAGATTTGGGGCAGTCAGATCAGCTTAGTACCGCAAAATGCCCTCGCTTCGCTCAATCCATCGCTGACTATCGCCCAACAAATGATCGAAACGACGCAGCTCCATCTAAAACTGTCGAATCGCGAATCGATGCAACGGGCTGTTGAAGCGCTCACCAGTGTGAGGATCGCCGACCCTGAGCGTGTCCTGCGCCGTTATCCGCATCAACTCAGCGGCGGCATGCAGCAGCGTGTGATGATCGCGCTGGCACTCAGTACACGCCCACGGCTGCTTGTGCTTGACGAGCCAACGACGGCGTTGGATGTCACGACGCAAGCAGTGATACTCGACCTTGTGCGCGATCTCATCAAAGAGGAGCAGGCAGCGGCTCTGTACGTGTCGCACGATCTGGGTACGGTGGCGCAGTTATGCGACTATGTGACGGTACTTTATGCGGGCGAAGTCATGGAGAGCGCCCCGGTTCGGGATTTGTTCAAGGAGCCGCTGCATCCCTACACCAGCGGCTTGTTGGCGAGTTTGCCAAGCGCGGCGGCGGGTAACGAATCGCGTTTGTCTACGATTGATGGGGTCGCCCCATCGTTGACCGAACGCCCTCATGCCTGTGTCTTCGCTAATCGGTGCCCGGTTGCGGTTGACCGCTGCTACACGGAAAAACCGCCCCTAGAGAATGTCGGTGGTCAAGGGACGGTACGCTGTTGGCGTTGGCAAGAAATCGCAAGTGGTGAACTCATCGCCGAGAACAGCCCGACGGGGGTGTTCGAAGAAGCCAGCCCCAAAGCCGAGTACGTGCTTGATAGCAACAACCTTGACAAGCAATTTGGCGAATACAATGTGCTGGATCGTTTAATGGGCAAGCAACCCCAATTTGTCCATGCCGTTGATGATGTCTCGCTCAAAGTTCGTGAACGGTCGACACTCGGATTGGTTGGCGAGAGCGGCAGCGGCAAGACGACCCTCGCACGTGTGATCGTCGCACTCAACACCGCCGACGACGGCGACATCGAGTTGCTGGGCCTCAAGATCAGCCTGAAGCTCCGTGAGCGTCAGCGCGATGAGCTGCGTAATCTGCGGATGATTTTCCAGAATCCGCACGATGCGCTCAATCCATTTCGGACGGTCGGGCAAACGCTGTCGCGCACCTTCCGCGTTCTCAGTGCAGATTCACCGTCGCGCGATGAAATCAAGGCGCGGGTTGTCCGTCTGCTCGAATCAATTGGGTTGACAGCCGAATATTACAGCCGCTATCCGGCGCGGTTGAGTGGTGGCGAGAAACAGCGTGTTGCCATCGCGCGTGCTTTTGCCGCAGACCCGGCGCTCATCATTGCCGATGAACCGACCTCGTCACTCGATGTGTCGGTACAAGCGGTGATTCTCAATCTGCTGAAAGACTTGCGCGCGCGGGAAGGGGCTTCTTATCTTGTGATTTCACACGATTTGGAAGTGATTCGCTATCTGTCAGACTGGATCGCTGTAATGTACCTGGGGCAGATTGTGGAACAAGGCTCGAATGAGCAAGTTTCGCAGCCGCCCATGCATCCCTACACCGAAGCACTGCTTTCGGCAATGCCCAGCCCCGATCCGACCCGAACAGACACGAGTATTCGCCTCGATGGTGATGTGCCCAGTCCACGTAACAAACCGACGGGCTGCCCTTTCCACACGCGGTGCCCGCGTTTCATTGGCTCAATCTGCGTTGAGGAAGAACCGCCAGTACGCGCAGCCAAAGATGAGCACACCATCCGCTGCCACCACACGCTGGAAGACCTTGTCGAGATGCAATCCACCCCGGTGCCTGAGCTTTGAGGGGCAAACAACCTGATGGCACGCTACATCGTACGCCGCACCTTTCTTCTGCTACTAACGATGCTTGTCACGTCGTTCATCATTTTTGCGTTGACCCAGTTGCTGCCTGGTGACATCGCCAACCTGGTATTGGGTCGTGATGCCTCGCCGACGGCAATCGCCAATTTCAACGAGGAGTTCGGGTTAGATCAGCCGGCAGTCCAGCAGTACGCCAATTGGTTAACAGGTTTCGTCACAGCGGATTGGGGACGTTCATACACCGCCGGAAGCCCCCCGGTGCGCCCGTTGGTCCTTGATCGGCTCGTCAACTCGCTGATTCTTGCCGCGTATACCTTGCTGATCGCTATTCCGCTGTCGATTGGGATCGGCATTATCGCGGCGCTGAACGAGAATAAATGGGTTGACAACGTCATTTCGGTCGTGTCACTCTCGATTGTTGGGCTGCCAGAATTTGTCACGGGTATTGTGCTCGTCAATGTTTTCGCGCTGAACTTTGGCTGGTTCGAAGCGACATCGCTGATTCCAGATGATTTGACCCTGGTTGGCTGGCTGCGCATCTTGACGCTGCCGGCGCTCACTGCCAGTTTTGTGCTGGTGGGCTATGTCTCACGCATGACGCGCGCTGGAATGCTCGATGAACTCAGCAAACCCTACGTGCGGACAGCGCAGCTCAAAGGGCTGCCCCGACGCACTGTGCTTTTGCGGCATGTTCTGCGCAATGCACTGCTCCCAACAATCACGGTCATCGCCATCAGCATCGGTTGGTTGATGGGTGGGCTGGTCGTCATTGAGAACGTCTTCAACTACCCAGGGATGGGGTCATTGCTCGTGACCGCTGTGACACAGAAGAACCTGCCCGTGTTGCAAGCCGTATCGGTGATGATCGTGTTTATCTTCGCGTTTTCCAACCTGGTCGCTGATTTACTCTATGCCCTGCTGAATCCGCGCACCCGCCTCACATAGACGTGATTGGTCACCATGGGAGCGGCTGTGGGCAGCGTGATTGAGCGCATCTACGCCGGACTTCTACCCATCCGCTCCCCGTAATCGTGGGCATCGTCGCCGAGCTGGGGCGTGAC
>JAADYY010000029.1 GCA_010092805.1 Chloroflexota bacterium
ACAATGTGCGCGTCTTCTTCGACTTCCAGCAGCCGCCGCTGATCGATACCTTCAATACGGCGCGCGTCAACGCGCTGGTCAGCGCGGATGTGGTGGTGGAGCGCGAAGCCATCTATCACATTCAGGTCGATTACAAAGAGATCACCGACGCGGCGTTTTTGTTCTTTGACTTCGCCAACCTGGCAACCAACCCCAGCGGCCCCAACTTCGACACCCCGGTCAACATCCCGGTGAGCGGCGGCCCCTGGACGGCGCAGTATTACGCCAATGATGGGCTGGTCGGTGACCCGGTGGCGATCCTCTCGGTTGACCGGATCTCGCAGAATTGGGGCAGCGGTTCGCCGCAGCCGTCGGTGCCCGCAGATTTCTTCTCGGCACGCTGGACCAGCGTCCTCACCCTGGAAAACGACACCTACACGATCACAACCCGCGTTGATGACGGGGTGCGCGTGTTCGTCAACGGGAACATCGTCATCGATCAGTGGAATATTGCGGATGGCGCGACTTACACCGCCGACGTGGCGCTGCAAGCGGGTGCCCACGTCTTCATCGTCGAATACTTTGAAGCGACGGGCGACGCCTTCGTCGAATTTGACATCACACGCCGCGCCCAGGCGGAGCCGCCGAGCAATGTCAACCAGCCGGGCGTGACGGGCGCAACCGCGACGGTTACAGCCTTCCGCCTGAACGTCCGCAGCTTGCCCAACCCGGTCACCGGTGAGATTCTGACGCGCATCAACCGCAACGAGACCTACGACGTGCTGGGCCAAAACGTCAACGGGTCGTGGTATCTGCTGCAAGTCAACAACATTCGCGGCTGGGTTTCTGGCGCTTACGTCAACGTGACACCGGGCATTGCCATTCCGTTCGTCGATGACACGACGCAGGCAGGAGCCAACCCCAGCCAGCCGGTCGCCACCGGCTTCCAGGTGACCGCGACCCCGTACACGGTGAACATCCGCACGGGGCCGGGGACGCAGTTTGCGCGGCTGTCGCGGCTGCCGTTGGGCCGCACCGCCGAAGTGATCGGGCGCACGATCAATAACCTGTGGTGGCAGATCGATTACAACGGCATCGTCGGCTGGGTGTCGTCAGATTTCGCCATCATCGACGCCAACGTCGACATCAACCGCATCCCCGTGACAGGTTAGCCCCAACCCTGCGCAGCCGTTCGTGCGCAGCGCGTGGGGCGGGGTGGCGCATTTCCCGCGCTGATCCTCGCCCCACATCCCCCAATTTGTTTCCAAACTTTCGCTGGTCACGGTGCGCCGGACGGGGTATGATCGCGGTTATGTGAACCGACGAGATAACCAATGTCTATGGATTTCTTTAGCGTAGTTGCATTTATTATCGGGCTGGTGTTTTTGTTTCGGGGCGAGTTTCGCATTGCGGAGCGGACGGTGCCGCGCACACAGGCCCGCACCATTGCCATTTTGCTGATGGCCCCGCTCGTGATCGGGTTTTGCACGTTGTCGCTGCTGCTTGACCCGACTTTGATCGACCTGGACGACCCGATGGCCGCCATGGATGACCCGGCAGTGCTGCAAGCCGCAACGCAGGCCGGGATCATTCAGTTGGGGGCGCTGGTCGTGGCGGTGTCGGCGTCTGTTTACCTCATCTATTCGCTGCCCCGCGACTCAGAGCGGTCAGCGCCCGCACAGAGCAGCCGGCCCGTCCCAAACATGGCCGCCGCGCCTGTGCCCAAAACCTATCCCAGCATCATGACGGTGAGCGAGGCGGCGGAGTACCTGCGTGTGGGCGAAGCCGATATTCAAGCCTTGATCGATGAGGGCAAGTTGGCGGCGGCCCGCACCTCCAGCGGCTACCGCATCGCCAAGCAGGTGATCGACGATTACCTGGCTGGCGACACGGAGCGTTAAGCGGTTGGGTTCGGCCCGTTGTGCCGCGACATCGCCAACTCGACGCCGTCGGTGAGCCAGGTCTCAAGCGCCTTGAGCGCGCGATCAACGGCCTCGACCACATCGATCTCTTGATCCTTGCTGAACTGCTGTAAGACATACGCCGCCGAGTCCATGCGCCCCGGCGGACGACCGATCCCGAAGCGCAGCCGGTTGATGTCCTGCGTGCCCAGCCGCTGCAAAATATGCTTCAGGCCGTTTTGGCCGCCAGCGCTGCCACCCTTGCGCATCCGCAGCGTGCCCAGCGGCAAATCGAGTTCGTCATAAACAATCAGGATGCGCTCACGTTCGACCTTGTAGAAGTTCACCAGCGGCACCACCGAATCGCCGCTCAGGTTCATGTAGGTCTGCGGCTTGGCGAGGATCACCCGCTGCTGTTTGAGCGTACCGCTGGCGGTCAAGGCCTTGTGCTGCGTTTTATCGAAGCTGAGGCCGTGCAGGCGCGCGAATTCCTCCACGCAGCGAAAGCCGATGTTGTGTCGTGTGTGTTCGTAGCGCGGGCCGGGATTGCCCAGCCCAACGATGAGCGCGATTTCAGCCAATGGGAGCGTCCCCTGTCGTTCACTGTGTCGTTAGGCGACCAGAGTCCGCTCCATTGTAGTGCAAGCTGATCGTGGGCTGTACCCCAAACCCAGCGAAATCACGCGATGATCAAGAAAGCTTAACAGCCGCTTCACAGCCCCCGCGTGATTTCCGGGTGGGGTCAGCTCAGCGGCACCGCGACCGTCAGCAGGATGCCGTCAGCGGTGACGACCGCCGAGTCGACGTTGAGGGCGTAGCCCGCGCTGGCAAGCACCGCCACCGACTCCAGCGTTGTGGCAATGAGGCTTTCCTCAATCGTCGCCAGCAAATCACCCGGTACCTCGTCGGTGCGGACGGGCGCGCTGTTGACTCTCACATCCACCAGCACGACGCTCAACTGCCCGTCGCGGACGACCAATTGATACGTCAGCGTGAACGTGATCGGCGCTACGCCGCTTTCATCAACCCATGTCACCACCACCTGGCCGGGCTGCATGTCGGCCTCGATGGTTTCCGCGCTGTAGCCCGCCGTGCTTGCCAGCGAGTCGAGGAGCGTATTCACCTGCGCCTCTTCGATGAACACGGTGATGACCAACTGATTGGCTGCCGGGTCGTAAACCACGTTGCCGCGCGCCGCCAGTTCTTCGACGAGCAGCAGCAGTTCCTCCGGGATCTGGCCGAGCGCGCTGGTCACTTCCCCGAACAGCGCGGTGGCCGTCAATTGGATCGACTCCGCGTTCTGGTCGGCAAACGTTTGTGCGGTGGCGATGGCAGCGGTGGCGGCGGCTTGCGCGGTGGCGGCAAACACTGCCGGATCGATGGCGTTCAGCGTTGCCACGATGTCATCGCTGGCTTGATCGGCCAAGGCGCGCGCGGTGGCGGCGGCGACCTGGGCATCAGCGCGGGCGGTTGCCGCTGTGTCCTCAGCAGCGGCGCGGGCGGTGAGCGCCGCACCGCCCACATCGGCTTGTGCGGTGGCGGCGGCTTGCTGCACTTCCTGTAACTCGGCTTGCGCGGTGGCGGCGGCTTGCTCCGCCAGTGCGCGCGCGGTCGCGCCCGGCTGCGCGGCGTCCGGTTCTGCCGCCAGCGGCGCAGCGATGAGCGCGACACCGACCAGCAGCAGCGCAGCGAGTCCAGCAATAATCAGCGGCAATGCGCGTGTCGTGGGCATGGGGCGTTTGTCTCCGTGAATTGGCGAAACAGATCGGTTGTGATCCTACCGCATCACGGAGACAGATTCTATGTGCCTGTTGCTAGATCTGCCCCGGATGCTGTTGGTCAATCGATTTGATTGTGTTTTGGCCCTCATCCCCCTGCCCCTGCTCCCAACGCCACCGGCGACCGCTGACGCTGGGAGCAGGGGCGAAAACTGCTTTTGAAGTCCCTCGCCTAGCCGCAAAGCGGCGGTTGGGAGCGGGATTTAGGGTGA
>JAADYY010000211.1 GCA_010092805.1 Chloroflexota bacterium
CCACAGGGTTGCGCCGGGGTTCAGCACGAGGATCGCGCCGACCGGGAGCAGCAACAGCACAGCGAAGGCGTTGTAGCCCAGGCGGTAGAACCCTTCATAGAGGCGATCACCAAACACATCCCGCATCAGATTTTTGCTGCCGCGCCCGGCCAACACACTGTGCAGCAGCCCAAACAACATCATCACGATAACGACAAGTATGGCTATCATAAAGTCACGCTTCTATCTGGTTCGACGCATTTACGCACGGCCAGTCGCTAACTCAAGGAGTCACCACTCATGCGCGCTGTCGATATTATCGCCAAAAAACGGGACGGCCACACACTCACCCGTGACGAGATCCACTGGTTTATAGACGCATTTACGCACGATACCTTACCAGATTATCAGGTGGCAGCTTGGTTGATGGCGGTGTACCTGCAAGGTATGAACCGCCAAGAGACGGTTGATCTCACCATGGCGCTGGCGGAGTCGGGGGAAACGCTGGACTTAACCGAGATCGACGGTTACGTGGTTGACAAGCACTCGTCCGGCGGCGTGGGCGATAAAACGTCGCTGGTCGTCGCGCCGTTGGTGGCGTCCTGTGGCGTACCAGTCATCAAAATGAGTGGGCGCGGGCTGGGTTTCAGCGGCGGCACACTCGACAAGCTGGAGGCGATTGCCGGGTACGATGTGCATCTGAGCGCGGAGCGGTACATCGCGCTGGGCAAGCAGATCGGAATCGCGCTGGGCGGCCAAACCGAGTCCATCGCGCCGGCAGACGGCAAGCTGTACGCACTGCGCGATGTCACGGGGACGGTGCCCAGCCTGCCGCTGATCGCCAGCAGCATCGTCAGCAAGAAGATCGCGGCGGGGGCACATGGGATCGTCCTGGATGTCAAGGTTGGGCGTGGTGCGTTCATGCAAACACTCGAAGCGGCGCGGCAGTTGGCAACGATGATGGTTGAGATCGCGACCGACGCCAAGCGGAATGCGGTCGCGCTGCTGTCGGATATGAATCAGCCGCTGGGCTATGCGGTCGGGAACGCACTGGAGATCGCCGAGGCGGTGGAGACACTGCGCGGCGGCGGCCCGGCGGATCTGCGGGAGCACTGCTTGGCGGTTGGTGTGGAGATGCTCCATATGGCTGGTCAGCGTGGTAAGCGACGCTGGACGACGGAGACGGCGGCGCGGGCGTCACTTGAGCAGCAGATCGAAAATGGCGCGGCGCTGGCGAAATTCCGTGAGCTGGTGGCCGCGCAGGGCGGCGACGTGTCGATGATCGATGACCCCGCGCGGCTGCCGCAAGCATCGCTTGTCGAAACATTGACTGCATCTCAGGACGGCAGTATCGCCGAGGTAAAAGCCGATGCGGTCGCGGTGGCGGCCTTCGAGTTGGGGGCGGGTCGCGAGCGCAAATCAGATCCGATAGATCCGGCGGTGGGGGTTAAAGTGCATGTCAAAGTTGGCGACCGGGTACAGGCGGGCGCGCCGCTGGCGACGATCTATGCGAATGATGCAGCGCGCCTGGCAAAAGCCAAGCAGACGCTGCTGACGGCCTGTACGTACAGCGATGCACCCGTTGCGCCGCTGCCGCTATTCTATCGTCCGGCCATCCACACGGATTAGGGTGCCGTCTGGTGTGTAGCGGTAGCGATACAGTGGGGCATCCTGCCAGTAGCCATCGGCGAAGCGCATGGGGCCGTTATACCCGCTGTGGGCAGCGGCGGCGATGGCTGCGTCTGGCGCGCGCGCCAGGACACACAACGGGGTGCCGATGGCCTGGATTGCCAGACGGGTTGCGTCGTAAGTCAGGGAAGCCAGCGGGCCAGGTTCCGGCGCAAACGGATCGCTGCTGCGATAGCGTTCGGCAAACTCTGGGTCGGGGAGCGCGCCGCTTGAGACAACGGTGATTTGATCGAGCGCCTGACCCGCGAGCGCCGGGATTTGAGGGAGTGCAAACAGATCCGCCCCGATGATCGGGCCGGTGATCGGGGCATCAGTTGGCAGCGCTGCGGGATCGACGGTGATCATGTCATCAATCGCGGGGTTCGTGAGGAGGTAAACGGTGTCGCGTGTGGGCGGCTGATCTGCCCAATGACCGACGATCAGCATGGGCGTATCCGCGAAGGCGTGCTGGGTTTCTGGCGCAGCGGCGAACGGGCCAAGCGCCAGCGCGATCATCACCAACGGATCTTGGGCGAGTGCGCGGGCGCGATCTGCCGCACTGGCGACGGTGCCGCCGTCGTCGATGGGTAGCAGCGTGACGTTTGTGGGTGAAGCCGCATCGCTGAACGCGAGGCGGGCAGCATACAGCGCGTTGTAGCCAAGCTCGCGGTAGCGGCCCTCGAACGGGGCCAGCAGCGCCACCCGCAGCGGCGTCTCGGTGGTTTGGGCGGCGCACGCGCTGAGGATCAGGCAGACAAGCGCGCTGATCATGATGTGGCGGCGGCTACTCACAGGCGTTGGCGAGATGTTCGGCAAAGGTGCGCGCGAAGACGTGATAGCCGCTGCCGCCACATTCGACGCGGAAGTAGAGAAAATTCGTGCTTTCTGGCGCGAGCACCGCTTCGATGGCGAGGCGACTCGGGTTGGCGATGGGGCCAGGCGGTACAGGAACATCCGGGCGATACGTGTTGTAGGCCAGTTCGGTATTGGCGTAATCTGCCTGCGTGATCTGCGGCCACCAATTGCCTTCTGTGCCCAGGCTGTACTGCACCGTCGGGTCGGCGTCGAGTTTCATACCGATGTCGATGCGATTCAGGTACACACTGGCGATCATCGGGTACTCGTCGGTGTGGATCGCTTCTCGCTGGATGATCGAAGCCAAAGTGACGATCTCGTACACCGAAGGTAGCTCTGGATCGTCGGGCAGCAGCGGCTCGATGACCTCACGAAAACGCTTCGTCAGGATCTCAACCAACTCTTCAGGCGTGATATCAGGGCACAACGGATGAATGGCGGGCAGCATGAAGCCTTCCAAAGATTGGCCTTCCGGCAGTTCAACCCAGGCGGCGAAGGTTGGGTCAATGCCGCTGCCGAGGGCGGGCAAAGTGGGGTCTGCTTCGGCATTATCGACAGGCACGCCAGCGGCGGCCAGAAAAGCGTCGCCGGAGAAAGTGTCGTCGAAGAAGGTGGTGCGGTCAATGATGTCGGCGATCTCTTCCAGCCGCCAGCCGGCCAGAATACGGAAAGGGAATTGACGTTTGCGGGCGTCGGTGAGCGCCTCGGCAATCTCTGGGATGGTTTGGGCGGGGTTGAGGCAGTATTCCCCGGCCTCCAGATGCACATCCAAGCCATAGACGCTCACGTAATCGACGAACAATTCTGGGTCTGTGATCAGCGCTGAGTCGAACAGGTTCTGCGCAATCACCGCCGGGAAATCGCCCGGCTCAATCACGAAACCGACATTTCCAGCGTCATCACTCACCGTGCGGTTGAGATCGTCGGTGCGCGTGAACAGCGTGAACCGCGAAAGCTGCGCCTGTACATATGTGACGGGCTGCTGACCCGAGATGCTGAAGAGCAACCCGCCGCACAACAGCCCCATCACCAGCAGCCCGCCGACAAACAGCAGTAAAGGTCGAATGAATACACGCAAAGCTCATTACTCCTGACTCGGATGCGTTGGGTGAGATGGAAGGGGCGGGGGGGCCAGCCCATCACGAAGGGCATCGAGGTAACTTTGTAGAATCACCCGCGCTGCCAAGTCGTCAATGGGGGCTTTGGGGCGGCGTTTGCGTCGGCGCGCGAGGATCTGCGCGTCGTGGCTGGACATCTGCTCGTCCCAAAATTGGATGGGCAAATCGGTGGTTGCGGCCAGATGTTCGACCCAACTGCGAACTTTGTCCGCCTGCGATGGTGGGTTGGGGTTGGCGTCTGGGTTGCTGGGTAGCCCCACGATGATGGCGACAACGCGCTGTTCAGCCGCGATACGGTTGATCAGCGCGAAGTCTTCCGCTCGTGATTTGCGATGAATGACTGTCAGCTCACGCGCGACCAGCCCGGTCGCGTCGCTGACGGCCAACCCCAGGCGCGCTAGCCCATGATCGACGCCCAGCAGCCGCCCAATCATGGCTGCACCTCAACGGTCTGCAGCGTCTGAATGTTGATGCGGTTGGGCAGCAGCGGCAGCAGCGGCAGCCAATCGGGTTGCAGCGCGATCTGGCTGGGCGCGTCGGCGAGATCGACCTGAGTGCGTAAATAACGCAGCGCGTCTTCCGGCGAGCGCCCGGCGAGCTGCTGCCGCAGTTCGCCTTGATTGACGTTGGCGGTGACATTCGCGCGCGCTGTGATCTCGAAGTTGATGAAGCCATCGTCATCGATTTGCACGGTGGGTGTCCACTCATCGTAGCTGATCGATTCGATCACGCGGCCCTGCGGAATCTCGGCAGCCAGCCGGGCGAACGCGACCTGTTGCGCCAGCGCGCCATCAACGGCGATGGCCTGCACTTCGGCGGTCATGGTCTGGGTGAGGGTGTCGGTGATGTCGCCGACCTCATGATCGAAGATCGTCCAATCGTCGCGCTCCCGCGTGATCCGCAAGGTGCTCAAGATGATCGCTTCGGTGGGGCGGAGTTGTGAGCGCATCTCCGCCAGCGCGCGGCTCTGGATTTGCTGGCGCAGGCTGGCGAGCAAGTTGTCGCGGTCGGCGCTGCTGACGGCGGGCACTGTTTGATCGGTGCCGCCGCTGGTGGGTTGTTCGTTGCGTACGTCAACCAGGGCAGCCAACGCCGGATCGACGACGGTTGTGATCTGGTTGCGTTCGACATTGCCGATGCCGCCGATGGCCGTCGCTGCCGCCTCAATCTGAACTTCACGCTGGATGCCTTGCCCAGCGTCAACGGTCGCCGGTTCCGTCGTTTGAAATTGAATTGTTGCATTTGGCCCGGTGCTGATCAGCGTCCCCGCTGGTACATTGACGGGGTCGGTAGTCTTGTTGATGAAGATCACAGAGCCGGTGGCGGGGCGGCTGTCCAAAGTGCGGCTGCCACTGACGCGGGTGGTCGCTTCCTCAAGCGGCGTTTCGGTGAGGGTGCGCGCCGGAATGATCGCGTCTTCGACATCAACAATCGGTGGATCACGGTCGGGTTCGGCGATGATGATGATAGTACGCTCTGGCTGCTCGCGCGCTGGTGCTATGGTGATCGTGGCGCTGGGGATCAGTAGGTACATCAGTGTCAAGCCGACGCCCAGCAGCAGCAGGATGATCCCCAGGCGGCTGAGGAGGCGCAGCAGCCGCTGCATACCGGTCTCGTCCGCTTCGATGCGCAGGCGGCTGGCGACAGGCATCAGTGCTTCGGGCGCAACATCAGCTTCGGGGCGCTGCCAACGTCCTGCAAAGATCCCGGTGCGCCCACGCCGCCACTTCGCGCGGATGCCGCTGTCGATGGTCTCGAAGGTGCTGATACTGAGCTTGTTGGCGTAATGGATGACCGCTGCGTCTTGTGTGACCAACGCCAGCCGGATCACGTAGCGCTTGGCCGCGCGCTGCACCAACCGCAGATCGAGCAGGCTGTTGAGGGCCGTGCCACGATCTGGCCACACCAGCAGCACGTGCTTACCACGCAGCTCCGCCAGACGATCACGCACCGAATAGTAGTCGTCGCCAGCGGCCAGTTGAATGAGTTCGAGCTGCTGATCCATACGCGCCGTGTCAGGAACCGCCTTCCCAAACATCCACCTCAGTTCGCATCGTTCGCGGCGATAAGCTGGCGCGCGGTTTGCAGCGCGTCTGGGAGTTTGGCAGCGTCCTTGCCGCCGGCTTGCGCCATGTTCGGGCGACCGCCGCCCCCGCCGCCGACCACCGCGGCGATCTCCTTGATGAGTTTCCCGGCGTGCAAGCCTTGTTTCGTCAAGTCGTCGGTGACTGCCACCACCAACTGCGGGCGGTCATCGACGACACTGCCGACCACCAGCACGCCGCTCTTGACAGCGTTGCGGAACCAGTCGCTCATCTCACGGAGGGTATCGGCTGGTACGTTGTCAAGCTGCGCGATCAGCGCCTGTGTGCCGTTGATCGGCTCCAGGTTAGCGACCAGGCGATCAAAGTCAGCTTTCGCCAATTTCGATTGCAACTGCGTCACCTGCTTCTTGCTGTTCGCTAAATCGGTCTGGAGCGCCGCGATCCGATCACCCACCTCGTCGGGGGTGGTGCTCAACTGCGCCGCGAGCGCGCCAACGGTGTTCAACTGGCGCTGAATGTAATCGACGGCCCCGGCACCTGTCAGGGCTTCAACGCGGCGAATGCCCGCACTCACGCTGCCTTCACTGACGATGACGAACGGCCCAATTGCGGCAGTCTCATCAACATGGATGCCGCCGCACAGTTCATAGCTGTAGCGATCTTCGGCGTCATCGGCATTGACGATGCTGACCGTGCGCACGACATCGCCGTACTTCTCACCGAAAAGGGCCATCGCGCCCTCGCTGCGCGCCTCGGTCAGTGACTTTTCTTTGGGGACGACCTCGTAGTTCGCCAGGATGATGTCGTTGACTTCGCGCTCGATGGTGCGCAGCTCCTGCGCACCAACCTTGTTGTCGTGGGCAAAATCGAAGCGCAAACGATCCGGCGCGACGAGCGACCCGCGCTGCTGCACATGCGCACCGAGGTGATTGCGCAGCGCCGCGTGCAGCAGATGCGTCGCGGTGTGGTTGCGCGTGATGTCGGCGCGCCGTGAGCGAGCCACTTCGGCGGTGACGGCATCCCCCACCTTCGGGCGACCTTCAACGACCTCACCGAAATGCACGATCAAGCCGCCGACCGGACGGCGCGTGTCCTCGACCTCAATGCGCCAGCCTTCGCCGCTGATCACGCCCGTATCGCTGACCTGACCACCCGCTTCGACGTAGAATGGCGTTTCGCCCAACACGACCTCGACCTTGTCGCCGACAATTGCATCCTCGATATGAGTTCCACCCTGAAGCAGTGCCAGTACCGCGTTGTGGATCACGGTGGGGCCGTAGGGGCGATATAATACGCCTTCCGTGCTGAGCAGTCCATCGGCTTTCAGGGCGTTGAGCACCGCCGTATAGCTGTCGGCTGAGGCGATCTCGCCCATCGCCTGGCCGCCGCCACTGCGCAGGGCGTGTGTTTCTTCCGCAGCCTCGAACCCAGCCATATCGACGGTGAAGCCGCGCTCCTCGGCGATGTCCTTGGTCACCTGGATCGGCAGGCCCAGCGTCGCTTTGAGGTAGAAGGCGACTTCGCCAGAAAGCTGCTGATCATTCGAAGCGGCCAGCTTGTCGAGTTCGAGTTCGAGTTCGCTCAGGCCGCGGTCGAGCGTTTGGCGGAAGCGTTCTTCTTCCTGCGAGATGACCTTCTTGATCGCGTCGGCGCGTTCGACCAAATCGGTGTAGTGACCGCCCATCACCTCGATCACCGTATCGGTGAGCTGGCTGAGGAACGGCGCGTTGAAGCCGAGTTTGGCACCGAAGCGCGCAGCGCGGCGCAGCACCAGGCGGCACACCGAGTCGCGGCCTTTCGCGCCGGGCAGCACGCCATCCGCGATCATGAAGACAGCAGCGCGGATATGATCAGCGATGACGCGGTAGGGCACGAGATTGGCATCGCGCTCGGCATCACTGGCTCCGGTCAGGCGCTGTGTGGCCTCGATGATCGGCATGAACAGGTCGGTCGCGTAGTTATTGTCCACCCCATTGATCACGCTGAGGATGCGTTCCAAGCCCATCCCGGTATCGACGCCGGGGGCGGGCAGCGGATCGTCGAATTGGCCGCTGTGATCAGGATCGGCCTGTGTGCGGTTGAACTGCATGAACACCAGGTTCCACAGCTCTAGAAAGCGATCATCCTCAGTTTGCAGCATGGGAATGATGCTATCGATGCCCATATCCGGCGTTTTGTCCCAGTGGATTTCGCTGGTGGGGCCGCACGGGCCGGTATCGGCCATTTGCCAGAAGTTGGTCTTCGGCCCCATCCGGGCGACTCGCTTCGGATCGACACCCACCTCTTTCACCCAGATGTCGTAGGCTTCGTCGTCGTTTTCATACACGGTGAAAGCGAGGCGCTCCGGCGGCAGCCCGTAGACTTCGGTGAGCAGCGCATAGCCGAAGCGGATGGCGTCGCGCTTGAAGTAATCGCCAAAGCTGAAGTTGCCCAGCATCTCGAAGAACGTGTGGTGGCGCGGCGACGGCCCCACGTTTTCGAGATCGTTGTGCTTGCCACTCACGCGCATACACTTCTGCGATGTGGTGGCGCGGGTGTAATCGCGTTGATCCAGCCCCAGGAAAACATCTTTAAACTGCACCATGCCCGCGTTTGCAAACAGCAGGGTCGGGTCGTTGCCGGGCACTAGCGAGGACGACGCGACCTCTTTGTGGCCCATCTCTACAAAAAAGTCCAGGAATGCTTGACGTACCTGGGCGCTGGTCTGTGGTTCCATGACGACACAACTTCCTTACTTGAGTAGTTCGGCTGAGTGATTCAGTGAGTCAATCATTTGCGGCGATTATAGTCGGTCACGGAGATTTTTTGTAGTGGATGGCTTGGTCTGCCTGGTGGCGGAGATTGTGGCGGGATTTCCGCCGCTGCTGCGCAGGATCTTTCCGCTATAATCGCTGATCAATAATCTTTGAACGGGTGTTAGACACTGTCTGAGCAGTAGGAGGGTTAGCAGAGGATGTTTGACAACGATACACGCACTTTACTCGAAAAGCCGCTGATCGCGCGGCTGGCGACACATGGTCACGATGGTTACCCGCATGTAGTGCCGGTTTGGTTCATGCTGGATGGCAATGATGTCATGTTCATCAGCGAACGGGACGCCCGGAAGGTGAAAAACATCACGGCGAACTCGAAAGCAGCGGTCACCATTGGTGGCGATAGCGACGCCAATCGTGGCTACATGATCAAAGGGGAATGCACCGTTGAGGAAGATGTCGATTTTGGTTGGCTGAAGCGCATCACGTATCACTACGAGGACAAGGAGCAAGCCGACAAGGACATCGCCGAATGGAGCCAGGACGACATGATCGCCATTCGTATGAGGCCGTCAAGGGTCATTACGGTCTATTGAGATTGTTGAAGTTGTGCTATACTGTTTGCAAGCTCAGGTGCTGAGCGGAGGTGGGAAACGATGCCAACTATTGATGAACAAGTCGATGTACTGATGTCGGGCGCGGAGTACGGCGACGCGCAGACAAAGGTGAACATGAGTCGTGAGCTGCGCGAGCGGTTGATCGAAGCCGAAAAAGAGGGACGCGCGCTGCGCGTGTACTGCGGCTACGACCCACGCACCGCTGATTTGCATCTCGGCCACACGATCACGATGCGCAAGCTGCGGCAGTTCCAGGAATTCGGCCATGATGTAACTTTTCTGGTTGGGACGTTCACCAGCCTGATCGGTGATCCGTCCGACAAGGACAAAGTGCGCGACCAGCTCACGCCGGAACAGGTCGATGAGAACGCACGCACCTACGCGGATCAAGCGTTCAAGATCCTCGACCCGGAACTGACGCGCGTCCGCCGCAACGACGAATGGCTGGGGCCGCTGGATTTCGCCGACATCATCCGGCTGGCGAGCAACTTCACGGTGCAGCAATTTCTGGTGCGCGATAACTTCTCCAACCGCATGGAGTCCGGCCAGCCGATCTACCTGCATGAGTTGTTCTACGGGCTAATGCAGGGCTATGACGCCGTTGCTCAAGAAGCGGATGTGCAAGTCGGCGGGCAGGATCAGTTGTTCAACATCGTCGTGGCGGGGCGCAAGCTGCAAGAAGCGCTGGGACAGCGCCCGCAGGTAGCGATCATCATGGGCGAGAGCCTGCCGGGGACGGATGGCGAGATCAAGATGAGCAAGAGTCTCGGTAATCACATCCCACTGCTGGATGAACCTTTCGATATGTTCGGCAAAGTGATGAGCGTGCCGGACAAGGCGATGCCCATCTACCATAAGCTGATTCTGGGTTGGTCACCCGCGCAGATCGAGGAACTCGAAGCGGGCATGGCATCAGGCGAACTGCACCCGAACGAAGTCAAGATGGGGTTGGCGCGTGAGATCGTGGCGATTTTCCACGGCCCGGACGGCACTGAGGCGGCTCAGAAGCACTGGGATGAGGTCTTCCGCAGTGGCGATAAGGGGGGCGGTGTCCCCGACGACATCCCCGAAGAAGCGCTGGCTGAGGAAGAGAAGATCGTCGATTTGCTGCGGCGGCTGAACATGGTCAGCAGCGGCGGCGAGGCCAAGCGGCTGATGCAGCAGAACGGGGTGCGCCTGAATCAGGAGCCGGTCACCGATGTAGCCGCGACCGTCACACCGGAGATGCTGCCGGCTGTGTTGCAAGTGGGCAAGCGCAAGTTCGTCCGGCTGACGCCGCCTGCCTGATCACTTATGCGTCTGGGGGGGTGACGAACAGCAGCACCAGCGCCGCGACGAACAGCACTGCCAGCATAAACTGCTCGAATCGTTTTTGGTTGATGCGGTCGATCAACCGGCGGCCAAGCCAAACGGCAAGTGGGATGATGGGCACCACCCACCAGAACATCAGCACCTGATTGAAATCCATCAGGTCGGCGATGATGAGGCCGGGCAGCTTCAGTAGATTGACGATGGCGAAGAACAACGTTGTGGTGCCCACAAAGGCGCGCGGCTCGATCTCTTGCAGCAGTAGATACGCAGTGAACGGCGGCGCGCCCGTGTTCGCCAGCGCTGATCCCAAGCCGGAGGCCCAGCCCGCCAGATAACCATGCCAGTTTTGCGGGCGATAGCTCAACGTCTTGAGTCGGTCGCTGATGATACGGTAGGCGATGAAAACGAGGGTAAACACACCCAGAATGCGGCGGAGTACGTCGTCGGGTAGGTTGGCGAGCAGGAAGGTACCCATCACCACACCGAAGACGGCAGCGGGCAGCATCAAACGGATGAGGCGGTTGTCCCAGGTGCGCCAATAGAACCACAGCGCAAACGGATCGGCGATGAGCAGCAGCGGCAGTGAAAGGCTGATGGCGCTGGCGACGGGCATCACCAAGCTGAGCAGCGGCGTCACCAGCAC
>JAADYY010000212.1 GCA_010092805.1 Chloroflexota bacterium
CCAGCGCTTGCAGCACGGTGTAGCCGCCCGCGCTGCCACCCAGAATCACGAATTTGTTCGGGTCGGCCAGCCCTTGCTCGGCGAGGTGCCGCGCGCCGGACGCGCTGTCTTCCACATCGTAGACGCCCCACGCCCCGCGCAGCTTGTCCTTGTAGGCTTTGCCGTAGCCCGTGCTGCCGCGATAGTTAACCATCAGGAACGCCCAGCCGCGCGTCGCGTAGAACTGCGCTTCGGGCCGCCAGCGTAGCACCGCGTGATTCGTGGGGCCGCCATGCACACTGACGATCAGCGGTGGCGCGCCCAACCCCGCCACATCCGGGCTGGTGGGCGGGAAGTAGATGCCGTGAACGGGTTCGCCGTCGTGCCCCGTCCAGGTGATCGCTTCGCCCTGCGCCAACTGATCCGCCGCGATGTTGTCGTTCATGCTGCGCTGGTGCACACGCGGCGGCGCGTCTTCGGTGACCAGCACCGTGATCGACGATTCTGCCGCTGGCGTGAGCGTCATGGGCGCGTCTGGCGCGGCGGCCAGTGTGTGGCTGACGACGCGCGGCGCGACTCGGCTGGCCGAAACCAGCGCCGCGATGTCCGGCTGATTTGCCCCGACGCTGATCTGCTCGATATGGGTGTAAGCGTCGAACGCGCTGATGGGTGACGCGGCCTGGTCGCGCAGATCGTAGCGCCACACCTGCGTTTCGCCGTGCGCGCTGCGCAGGTAGATCAGCGCGCGGCTGTCGGGTGTCCAGCCGTAGCGGCGCAGCCCCTGCACCCACGCCGGGATGCCGTGCTCGGCGCGCTCGTCGATGATCTGCTGGTGCGTCCCCGCCGCCAGATCGTAGAGATAGAGCTGGCTCCAGCCGCTGGCGTCACTGATGTAGCTGAGGAAACGTCCGTCCGGTGAAAATTCTGGCTGGAAGACTGCCGTGTCCGCGTCCCCGGCGATGGTCACAATCGACTCGACCGTTGGGAAGCCAGCGCTGCCCGGCGTGAGCGTCGCCAGACGCAGTTCGCTGCCGTCCCAGGGCATCTGCGGGTGATCCCAGGCGACATACGCGATCTGCGATCCGCTGGGGTGCCAGGCGGGCTGCATCACGAAGTCGGTGCCGTAGGCCAGCTTGCGCGGCCAGTGATCGCCCGCTGCATCGACCAGCGCCAGGCCATCGACGCCTTCGGCATGATGGACGTAGACGAGCCATTCGCCGCCCGCCGACAGGCGCGGTGAGGCCGCCGCCCCAAACGCCGGCGTGATCGCATGGGCTGGCCCGCCGCTGATCGGCTGGCGGTAGAGGCGGCCCCCCACCCCCGCGAAGTAGACGTGTGTGCTGTCGGCGGTGAACGCGCCGCCGCCGTAGCCGACACGCCCGCGCACCGATTGATCGGCGTCGGTGAGGTCGCGGGGGGCGTCGGTGCCCGTCTGCGCCACGATCACGCTGTGCGCGCCGCGCCCTTCCAGCCATAGCAGCGTCTCACCGCCCCACTGCACATCTTGCAGCCGCAGCCCGCCCGCCAGCCAATCCGTTGTGATCGGGCTGGGCCAGAAGCCATACATTTGCAGGTGTTTACTCACGCGCGCTGCTCCCTTGTGTTGCTTCTGCGGATATGTGTGGAACGATGGTAGCGCAGGGGTGGGGGTGCAAACAAACACGATCAAACAAAAACGCCCCGCGTGTACGAGGCGTCGAGTTATTTGAGTGTGGGGCTAAATAAATCTATTCAAGAAATTTATTTACCTGTTGGTGCCCCACACCGCACTGATTTATCAGTCTGTCTACAGTATAGGCCTTCGTTTTGGCGGAGTCAACCGAGATCGCATGGGCATAGAAGCATGTCTGGCACGTCCGGATGGCCTGCTGCGCAGCCTGCTCATAATGAATTCGTGAAAAACGATGGGATTGTATACAATTTTAGCTTATGTAAACGTTACCATAACCCATGTAAACGTTACCAGATCAATGGTGCGTTAAGCCAGCATTGGGTTAAGCCGCGCTTAAATGCTTTAAGTAAATCTTCAAGCGTTTTTCAGATGATGTTTATTTCGTGGCAATTTAGTGCAAGCTGCACAAGAATCTGGCGCTTTTTTCGGGGGTGCGGTACAGGGTTTTGGCTGCTAATCACGCCGCCGGGGTGATGACGGTCCCCCGGCGGCGGATCTGCTTGGCTCAGCCGACCACTTGCTGAATCGACGGGACGTTATTCACGATGTTGTTGTGTGCGCGGGCGTTCACATCGCGGGCGAAGTCGTAGGCGTGTCGCCCGACATCGCTCTGCGGGTCGAATTGGCCGGAGATGATCTCGACAATCGTGCCCTCATCGGCCCAGTTGTACAGCCATTCAGCGTTATCGGTATCGCTCATCACGCAGCCCAGCGTGTACGGCCTGCCGACGTTGCCATCGCCCAGCAGCCGCCCGTTGGGCAGCAGCACATGCCCGTGAAAGCCGTTCACCAAGCCGGGGATGACTTCGTATAGGCCCATAAACCAGTACATCTCCCATTGGCCGCAGCCGTTGGCGCTGCACAGCGTGTAACTGCTGCCGTGCGCCACCTCGTGATGATCGAGGATTTGGAAGATGCCCGGCGACGTGGGCGCGGCATTAATGCCCGTTGAGATGCTCCAGTGGCGGATGGCTTCGCCGTTCTCATAAGCCACCAGATACTGTTGATCAATATCGACGACGATCCGTTTGTCCGGCACCGGGTCGAGCGGCACGGTGATGTCCCAGGTGGGGATGCGCACGACTTCGCCGGGGTTGAGCAGGGCGTCCCAATCGCGTGACGGGTTCTCTTCCAGCAGCCGGAAGAACGGAATCCCGGTTTTGAAGGCGATCCGGTAGCCGGTGTCGCCGCGCTCGACCACGTAATTCCACGCCCGGTAGCGGATGCGCATATCGACGGCGCTTTCGCCGTTGGCAAACGCCGCGTTGAGGGTGGCAACGGCTTCATTCGCGTCAATGAAGCGGACGCGCGCCTCATCTGCCTGATTAAGCATGTTGTTCTGCGCGGTGATGAACGGCGCGAAGGCATCTTCACGCACCAGCAGCGAGGTCTCGCCCGCTTCCAGCCACGACGCCAGCGTCGCCGCGTCGGTCGTCCAGCGCACCCACTCATCGATGAACGGGTCGTAGCCGTTGAGCAGGAACTGCCCGCTGGCGATTTGCTGCGCCTGCGCCAGATGCGGCGTTGGATCCACGACATCCGGCGTCAGGACGGTCATCGCCAGATGCAGCCGCTGCGCATCGACGATTTCGGCCAGATCATCCTGCAAGATGGCCATTGTCAGCGCCACATCGAGGAAGCGGCCCGGCGTCCCTTCAACCCCAACCAGTTGATCGTCTTCCCAGCGATAGCCGGCGTTGTATGGATCGATCTTGGTTTCGTCGAGCATGTCCATGAGCGTGTTCTGTGCGGCCTGGAAATTCAGGCTGACGGTGGGCAGCACACCATAGCCGAACGGCAGCCCGGCCATGCCCACCGTGCGCGCGGCGTCGATGGTCTGGCGCGTGTCGAGCGTCAGGCCCAGCTCGATGGGCGAGACTTCCCAGGCGCGGTCGCCGTCCACCAGCGTGATCCGCAGGTCGCGCTCCCACATTTCCCGGAGCTGTGTCTCCGCTTCTAGATACGTCAGCCCCCCCAAATCGATGCCCATCGTCCACACATTGGGGAACAGCCGCCCACTCAAAATGTGAAAGCCGCCGAACAGCACGAACAGCACCGCGATCACGGCGAGGGTGCGCGGCAGAAAGCGCGGGTCGTGCGAAACGCGCCACCACACATCATGCAGCCGCATGGTCGCTGCGCGCCGCCAGCCGCTCAGGTGGGCCGTCCCCTGGCTGACGCGCAGCCGTGCCCGCGCGGCACGCTCGCTGAAGCGCCCCGCCGGATCGATTTGTGTTTTGATGGGCAGGCGCGGCTGCTGTGGACGCCGCGCTTTGCTGGTGGTCGGCGCGACCATCGATGAGCGCCGTTCGTTGCGGGCGCGCTGCCGTTCGCGCGCGCTGCCGCGCCGGCTTTCCTGACGGTCTTCATCGTTGCTGTACACATCCATCGGCATCTTCCCCCTGGTTTCCGGTCGATCCGCGCACGTGCGCGGCAGATTTTTCACCTCTAAATAACGGCACCCACTGCTCCCTGGCGGGCCGAGCGGATGAGTGTTACATGAGTGTATTTTACCGGGTTTTGGAAAATGCGCAGGTAGGTTGTGTTGACATTTAGCGTAACCAAATCAAGACGCAGACAAAGTGCAAGAAGCCCAAGGAGGAACCGTGAGCCGCAGAATAACCCACAGCATCGAGCAGACAGACATCTTCTTAGCGAGATGATCTATTGTACTACGATCTTTATGCCAGTTCATCCAGCTTGCGCCGCAGATAGGCGTGTTCCAGATTATTCTGGCACAATTCCA
>JAADYY010000213.1 GCA_010092805.1 Chloroflexota bacterium
ACTTGGACCTGAGGGGATTCGAACCCCTGACCTCTACAGTGCGATTGTAGCGCTCTCCCAGCTGAGCTACAGGCCCTCGGAGCTACTGTGCATTGTAGGCCGCCGACCGGGCCGTGTCAAGGTGTTGATTTTGTTGGCACAGGTTGCCTGGAATCCGCAAGCCAGCGTCTGTGCGCACTGGACAGCCCATTCCGGCCTGATCCCTGCTTGAAAACAAATGAGGGATGGACTCTGCAGCCCATCCCCCGTTTCGATAGCAGCTATCGGTGAAACTAAGGCTGCATTAGTTTTTCACGACGGTGACAGCACTCGCCTGCAACCCTTTTTTACCCTGGGTAATCTCGAATTCAACCGTCGCACCTTCTTCAAGTGTGCGGTAACCGGAGCTTTGAATTTCCGAGTAATGGACAAAGAGATCATCACCATCTGGCTGAGAGATGAATCCGAAACCCTTGTCCCCATTGAACCACTTCACGGTACCTTGCTTGCGTTCTGCCATTGCTACATCTCCTAGCAAATTGGTTTTTGCCATTACCTGTCCACACAAAATCCAATAGGTCTAGGATGTCTATGCGCTACTTTGGAGAGTTCCAAGAGGGTTACAGTCCCAATCTGTCTGTCATGCACAGGCTGCAATTGTAAAGGTCTCTTGTAAGTTCTCCGTTGAGGTAAATGGGTGCTTAACCACAGCACCAATGTGGACTGACACAATTGCCATTTTTTACCACATTGCATCTTAAGCATAACACAATTTGACCGAAAAGCTAGGGCGACAACAAATGAAATATGACGCATGTTTAGGCGGCCCGGCCATCATGCGCGCGAATGCGGCCACCGGACGCCATACCGGGGTGGGGTTCCGCAGTGCGTCGATCAGGCGTCGGCGAAGATCTTGCCGGGGTTAAGAATCCCGTTGGGATCGAGTGTCGCTTTGATCGCGCGCATGACATCTAACCCAGCGCCGTGCTCCTGCGCCATGTAACGCGCCTTGCCGATGCCGACGCCATGCTCGCCGGTCGCGGTGCCGCCCAACTCCAGCGCCTTGAGCACAATGGCGCTGTCCATCTCCTTGACGTGGACGTACTCCGCGTCATCTGCGAACGGGAATTCGACGTGGATGTTGCCGTCGCCCGCGTGGCCGAGCAGGTACACCGTGCGGTTGCGTTCCTGCTTGAGCGTCTCGACATAGCGGATCAGTTCCGGGTACGTGCTGATTGGCACCGCCACATCCATGATATAGAACTGCTTATCCGGGTGGCTGCGCACCATGATCTCGTAGGAGTGGTGACGGGCGTGCCAGAGCTGCTTGCGCTCAGCGGTGTCGGTGGTAGCGCGGAAGTGCACCGCACCCAGTTCCTCGCAGATCTCGCGTATCGTCTCGATGCCGAGTGCGAGCGCTTCTTCGTGGGCGGTATGAAACTCCATGAACAGCGTCGGGTAATCTTGCAGATCGACGCCTTCGGCCTCACGCAGCATCTTTGTGTGCGCGGCATCCATGAATTCCAGCGCCGCCGGGTCGAGGCCGCTGCCCCGAATGGCGACGACGGCTTCCACCGCCGATTCAACCGTTGGGAAGGCGGCGGTCGCGGCGCTCATGTGCGCCGGCACAGGCACCAACTTGAGCGTCGCTTCGGTGATCACGCCGAGGGTACCTTCGCTGCCCACAAACAGATGCAGCAGATCGTAGCCCGACGCCTGCTTGACCGACCGCGACCCCACGTCAATCAGGCGGCCATCGGCCAGCGCGACCTGCATCCGCAGCACGTTATCTTTGCTCGCGCCGTACTTCACCGTGCGAATTCCGGCGGCATTGTTCGCCAGCATCCCGCCGATACTCGCGTTCGCCCCCGGATCGGGCGGGAAGAACAGGCCAGTCCGCGCCAACGCCGCGTTGAGATCCTTGTGGCCGATGCCCGGCTGCACCGTCACCTGAAAATCGTCGGCGTGGACTTCGACAATCGCGTCCATCCGCTCCAGCGAAAGCTGAATCCCGCCGAATAGCGCAATGGAATTGCCTTCCAACCCCGTCCCCACGCCCCAGGGCGTCACCGGGATGCAGTGATCGTTGGCGAGTTTGAGCACCTCGGCGACCTGCTGTGCGGTTTGCGGCCAGACGATCACGTCGGCGGCGTGCGCGGGGTGAAACGACTGATCACGTGCGCGTAGATCGCGTTCGGCCTGCGCGGTACTGACCGCTGCCCTGCCGACGATCTGTTCGAGCTGTGCAGTAATTTCAGGGGTGACAGGCTGGAATGCTGAACTCATCGCAAATTAATCCTCAATAAATCGTTTTTCGTGCAATTACGATACCACAGGCACGACAAAACAAACAGCACCGCACACCCTTGATCAACCCGGTGAGCAGATCGGTGTACGGCGCTGGCTCGTTAAGCACAGATTGGCGGCTGGATCAAGCTTCTGCGTCGTCTGCGTCGTTGCTTGATTTTCCGACAGGACGTGTGGCTTCGACGCGCTGCCGCAAGAAGTCATCGCCCACCGCCAACTGATCGCTGAGCTTCTTGAAGGAGCGCTGCAACAGCTCCAGCGGCAGTGCGGTCAGTTCGTCGTAGGCGGCCAACGTCAGCGCGTGGATCGCCACTTCACGGACAAATGCGCCTGGGTAACCGATCAGATTGCCCACAACGGCGCGGTGCTCCTCGCGCCACAGATCGCCCAGGTACAGCTTCAGCATCTGCTCCGCTTCGTCCGGCGTTTCCAGCGGGGGCACGATAAAGATCCGGTCGAGGCGGCCCGGACGCTTGAGCAGCCGCTCGTCGATGGCCTCCGGGTAATTGGTTGTCGTGATGAGCAACGTCCCGTGATCGTTGCTTGCGGATTCGGCACCATCCAGCACGTTGAGCACGATGGCCTTTTCCTTCTCATGCAGGTAGGCGTCGAGTTCCTCAACAATGATCAACGCCGGGTGCTGCGAATGGGCCGCGATGCTGAGCGCTTGCTCGATCTTCTTGAACGTTGGCCCGTCACAGTCGGCGCTAGAGACGTAAATCACGCGGAAGTTCCGCTCAAGCGCCCACTTTGCCAGCGCCGAACACAGCATCGTCTTGCCCGTACCAGGGACGCCCGCCAGCAGCAGCTTGCGGAACGGCTTCAGCTTCAGCCGCTGGTAGATGCCGACGCCGCGAGTGAAGAACGACTCCACATCGTCCATGATCGCCGTCTTGAGCGCGTCGTCCAGGATGACATCGTCCCAATCGACGCTGGGCACGAAGCCCCCCGAACGGCCTCCGATGATGTGCACCATGCGCGGGTCAAGCTCATAAACACGGCGGTCGACTTCGGCCTCGAAGTCCGCCCAAACCGGGACAAACTGCGCAGGCAGACACGCAAACGTGACCCGTTCATGGATCGGGCCATAGTTGTGATCGTTGTAGACCGCTGCGATCACCAGCACTTCAGCAGTGGTGCCCGTCTGCGGCTGCGCAAAGCGATATAGATACGCGCCCGTCCGCACATCGGGGCGGCCATCGTAACGATAGGTTGTGATCGGCGTTACAACCGGGCACGGCACCGCCTCGACCCCGACAAACTGATACCTACCTGGCAAGCTGAATGTGTGCTCAAATTCGGCGAGCACCGTGCCGTGTGTGATATTGCGCGCGGCAGGGATGATGTGCAAATCCGTTTCCCGGCGGTTCGGCAGCCAGTCCTGCCGGATCCACTGCCCCAGCAAATCGGTTTTGAGGTTGCGCATCGCAAGCTCCCAGGAGTCGGGCCGCAGGGCGACAGACTCGGTCATTCCGTTCTGAGTTCCGTTATGCATCTGGGCTTCGTTTTGAAATCTCTGCTGATATGCAAGGCTGAAGGGTGACGGCAAGAAACTTACCGTGTCATCAG
>JAADYY010000214.1 GCA_010092805.1 Chloroflexota bacterium
CGAACCATCTTCCGAGCGCCCGCGCTATGAAACTCAGCGGCGGCTGTGTCGGATTAGTTGGCGCTGGGGTTGCCAGCAGCGCGCACCGGGATCTGGCGTGGCAGGACCGCCGCCGACTTCGGCAGGGTCAGCGTCAGCACGCCGTTGTCAAACGTCGCCTCGATGTTGTCGCGGTCAACGGGCTGGGGCAGCCGAATGTTGCGGCTGAAGCTGCCGTAAGCGCGCTCCTGCGCCAGTGTGCGCACCTTCTCATCCTCGCCAAAGGCCACCGACTGCGGAACGGTGCCAGCGATGGTCAGGACATTGTCGTGCAGGCTGATCTCGATATTCTCCGAGGTCGCGCCGGGCAGCGCCGCAGTCACGGTGTAGCCCGCTTCGGTCTCGTAGACATCCAGCGGCAGGGTGTAGCTGTCGGCATCAGTGCGCAGGTTGCGCCAGGTCTCGTCGAAGGCGCGGTCAATTGCGCTCTGCATCGCAGCCATTTCACGGATCGGGTTCCAGCGAATGATCGTCGTCATGATTTCAACTCCCATTTTGGTTTGTATCGCCCTCAGCGGGGTTCCGTGAGGACGTTCTCAATTCAGGTTACGACTATCAATATACGCGGCCTGCATATGAGCCATATCGGTGCTGTGTAGACGATAGATCAGCGCTGTATATGAACAACATCAGCGGATCGTCCAAGCGACCCGCTGATAGGGAAATGCTCAATTGACCGAAGTGAGGGCTTAATCGAGCGCAGGTTCTTCCGGTGCTTCAGGCAGACGCCGGAAGATAGTGGTGTAATGGCGCAGCCGATCACGCACCCCTTGATTTTCCAGTTCATCGACCTTCATGCGCCAGGCCCAATTGCCACCCAGGCTGCCTGGGGTGTTCATGCGGTGGCGCTCGTCCAGGCCGAGCAGATCTTGCATGGGCGCGACGGCGGTATGCCCAACCGACCCCCATGCCATCCGGATCAAGATCCAGTGCGGCTCGCTGATCTCGCGTTCCGTGAAGACGCCCAGATGATGCCGCATCTCCTCGGTGACTTCTTCTTTCCACCAACCGATGGTGGTATTGTTGTCGTGGGTGCCCGTGTACACAATCGAGTTTTTGGTGTGATTGTGCGGCAGGAACGGATTCTTGCCCGATAGATCGCCCCAGGCGAAATGCAGCACCTTCATGCCGGGGAAATCGAAATGATCGCGGATGGCCTCCACTTCTGGCGTGATCAGGCCGAGATCCTCGGCGACGATGGGCAGGCTGCCCAACTTTTCCCGCACGACCTCAAAGAAGGGGATGCCGGGGCCTTTCACCCACTGACCGCGCACGGCGGTTTCCTCGCTGGCCGGGATCTCCCAATAGGCTTCAAAGCCGCGGAAGTGATCGATGCGCACGATGTCCACCCATTCCAGGGTCGACTCAAGACGCTGCGTCCACCAGCGATACTCACGCTTCTCTAGGCGATCCCAATGATAGTGCGGGTTGCCCCAGCGCTGGCCGGTCTGGCTGAAGTAATCCGGCGGCACCCCAGCGACGACCGTCGGGTTGCCGCGTTCATCGAGGTAGAATAATTCCGGGTTGGCCCACACATCACTGCTGTCATGCGCCACGAAAATCGGCAAATCCCCGATCAAACGGATGCCGAGATTATTGGCATACTCTTTAAGGTTCATCCACTGGGTGTGGAACAGCCATTGGTAAAAGTGGTGTTGCGAGATCTCGGTGCCCAGCCGCTGCCGCGCCTCATCGAGGGCGTGCGGATGACGCAGGGCTTCGCCTTCCGGCCATTCGACCCAGGGCCGCCCATCATGTGAGTTTTTCAGCGCCATGAACAACGCGAAATCTTCCAGCCAGTGGGCCTCTTTCTGGCTCCACGCGCTGTAGATCGCGCGGGTGCGGGCGTCGGCTTTGGTGAAGAAGTTTTGGTGCGCTTTCGCCAGCATCTCGAAGTGATACGGAATCACGTTGCCATAATCGACACGCTCGTCCGAGAAACCAGGCACAATGGCGACATCCTCAGTCGTCAGCCAACCCGCTTCAACCAGCTTGTCCAGGCTGATCAGCAGAGGATTACCCGCGAAGGCGGACAGTGATTGATAAGGCGAGTCGCCGTAGCTGGTGGGGCCAAGCGGCAGCATTTGCCAGACAGTTTGCCCGGCGGCAGCCAGATAATCGACAAAGCGATAAGCCCACTCACCTGCATCGCCGATGCCGTAGCGTCCGGGCAGCGACGTGGGGTGGAGTAGGATTCCGCTGGAACGGGGGAAGATCATCAGCTCATCCTTTGGGTGCGATCATGAGGACGAAATATTTGCGGAAAGAATATCACATTCCAGCGACTTGTGATATAGTTTCGGTGTTAAATTGCCCTTAAGTGCCCTTAGAGTGTATGGATAGTCTAACCGGAACCGTTGAGCGAATCACGTTTTATAACGCCGACAACGGCTACAGCGTGATCAAAATCAAGCCAAGCCAGCGTTACCCCAGCGCTGAAGCCCGCGACGGAACGATTGCCGTGGTCGGTACGATGCCGGAATTGGCCGTCGGTGAGCAGATTCAACTCACTGGGCAGTGGGTCGATGATGCACGCTACGGTCGGCAGTTTCGCTGCGAGACGGTTACGCCGCTGGCCCCCACCACCGAAGATGGGATCGTCAGTTACCTGAGCAGCGGCATCGTCAAAGGCATTGGCCGGCGCACCGCTGAAAAGATCGTCAGGTACTTCGGCATCGAGACGCTCGATGTGCTCGACAATCAGCCGGATCGGTTGAGCGAAGTGCCGGGCCTGAAGCGCGAACTCGCCAGAGATCTGGCGCAGGCGTGGGCGTATAACCAGGCCATCCGCCAAACGATGATCTTTTTGCAAGGTTACGGCGTCAGCAGCAAGATGGCGGCGCGGATTTACGAGCATTACGGTGCGGAGTCGATCAACGTCGTCAAAGAAGATCCGTTTACGCTGGCGGATGAGGTTTACGGTATTGGGTTTTTGCGCGCCGACGTTATCGCGCAGAATATGGGCATCAAGCCAGATGCAATGGTGCGCGTGCGCGCTGGGTTGTCGTATGCCCTCAGCCAACTGTCGCGCGAAGGGCATGTCTATGTGCCGCGCCCCGAACTGATCGAGCGCACCGGGAATTTGCTGCGCGTCGATAACCCTGACCTGATTACCGACGTGCTGACGCAGCAGTTGTTCGCGGGGGAACTGATCGCAGATGGGGCGGTCGCTGGCGATGGTGTGGAGGCGATCTATCTGCCGCTGTATTACCATGCCGAGAAAAATGCAGCCGAAGCGCTGCGGCGGCTGGTGAACACCCCGTCGCGGATGATGTTAGAGGCTGAACAGCTCGATTGGCCGGAATTCTTGACGGATCTGGCTGAAGAAAACAACGTGCAGCTCACCGATCAGCAGCAGGGGGCGGTGCGCGCTGCCCTGACCAACAAGGTCTCGGTGCTGACGGGCGGGCCAGGCACCGGCAAAACGACCACGCTGCGCATGGTGATTCAGGCGCTCGACGCACAAG
>JAADYY010000215.1 GCA_010092805.1 Chloroflexota bacterium
GTTCGAATGACCTTTTCACACTGTGCTAAGAATGCCAGGTAGTTTTTCTCGGTGGCAATGCCCATTTCTAAGGTCAAACGCCAGAACACCTGCATCCGATTGGGGTTGGGATCATTCAGATGCGGTATCTCAATCTGCTGATACTGCCGTAATTTAGCTTCGTGAGATTGCCGCTGCCGGGCGATGTGCTCCAAAATCGTCTCGTTATCGATATGCCCTGCGAAGAATAATTGCACCAGAAATGGGTCGCGGGTTGCAGGCAGACGTTGATCCTGCTGCAACCAGTTGATCAGTTCCGCTCGCCCGGCATCAGTAATCGAGTACACCTTGCGATCTGGCCGCTCTTCCTGCGCCTCCACTTTGGCTTCCACCCAGCCTGCCTCAGATAATTGATTGAGCGTGCGGTAGATCTGCGATTGATCGGCTTTCCAAAAATGGGCAACCGTTGTATCAAACGCTCGATTTTTCAGATCATAGCCTGTCATCGGTGTCACGGTTAATAGACCTAAAATTGCATGAGAGAGTGACATCGTAGAGTCCTTAATCCTTGACCGAAACCATAGCAAATCAACGTGCGAGTCGCTTGACAACGAGCGATGATCTCAAATACTATATAGGAAAAGTCCTATATGATCCAGGGGAGGGAAACCATGAGCAACCAACCACAACAACCATCAGTCCTGTCGATAGCAGCCTATGTGGGTGTCGCCTTCGCTATTTCGTGGGTATGCTGGTTGTTCGTCGCGCTCACAGGCACAAATGCCTTTACAGATATTGAAGTTGGGACTGTCGTCTTACTCGGCGGGTTTGGCCCTACCATTGCCGCCATCATCTTTGTTTGGCGCACAAAAAATCCTCAATTTCAGGGAGATTATTGGCAGCGGGTCTTCGATTTGCGCCGCATCAAACCTGGCTGGTTATTGCCAATTCTGTTACTTTACCCAGGTGCTGTGCTCATCGCGTTTATCATTAGTGGCACATCTATTGATTTTTCCCCGTTCCAAGCGTTATTGCAAAACCCCGGATCATTGTTTGTGACGCTGGTGTTCGTCTTCATCTTCGGGCCTTTCGCCGAAGAGTTGGGGTGGCGTGGGTACCTATTGGAGCGCCTGCAAATCCGGTATTCAGCCCTTGTGGCCAGCCTGATTGTCGGTGTCATCTGGTGGGCATGGCATCTTCCAACCATCGCCGTCGAAGGCATGTTTCTGGATACTACATTTGATCCTGTGTTCCTGGCTGGCTATTTTGGCACCCTGCTGCTGTATTCGGTTTTATTTACCTGGGTGTACAACAACAATCAATTTAGTGTGATGGCTGCCATCCTGATGCACTTCTCGATTAATCTCACCAGTCGTCTTGTCGTGATGCCCGCCGAAATTTTCGCTATTACAACAGGCGTCCTGATCGTTGTTGTGCTGGCTGTTATCGTGAGCTACGGTGCCAAGCACTTGGTTCGTGAAACGACGACTTTAGATAATCTCTCACTTGCTGAAGAGGCGTGAGACTCGCTGAGCAGGCACTGGTGATGGTCGTAGGAGCAGTGCCTGCTCCCTTACGCCGCCCGCTCCGCACGTTCGCGGCCTCTTGGGGCGGCGCAACGCACGGCATGGCAACTCGCATCCAGGGCGCTGTGCGTGTTCACTGGCCTGCACTCTGCTTCAGCCGCCGTGTGCTACAACGAAATCACGCTATTCCTTAAACAGCGAAAAGTTGCCATAAGCGATCAAACGCATCAGGTGACTCGCCATTTCATCGGGCGTGATCGCAAAGTCCGTGCGCACCCACCACACCAGCGCGCTGATGATCGCCCCGGCGTTGAAATGCGCGATCAACGCCTGCGGCACGGGTGCAGATTGACCCCGCTGCGCATGAAGCGCAGTGAGGCGCGCTTGCGATTGAGCGACGATGTAGGCATGGATCTGTTCGCGGAACGGGTTGACGATGCCCCCGTTGAACATGGCTGTGTAAAACGGCTTGTGATCGAGGACGTGCTGAAACAGGCTCACGAAATACGGCGGCGGTTGATCAGGGGCATACGCCGTGATCACTTTCTCAGGCGGTTCAAACGCGCTTGTCAATGCTTCATACATCGCGGCCATACCGCTGTCGAGCAAATCGTATTTGTCCTGATAGTGATTGTAAAACGTCGTGCGGTGGATCAGCGCCCGATCACAGATGTCGTTGACGGTCAGCGTCTCAAAATCGCGTTCGGCTATTAAACTCATCAGCGCCTCCCACAACAGCTTGCGCGTGCGGCGCACACGCAAATCCCCCGGATTGCTGATCTTGTTCATCGACACCCCACCCCACAATGTCGTTTAGTCTACACGCGGCGGTCTTTTGTTTCTTGACCATGCCATACAGTTTACCGGAAAATATCTACATACGAAAAGATAGTCTACACTCCGTAGATTAAATGGAAAGGATCACACATGGCCCAGCAAACAACGTCAGCCGGCATCCACCGGATGCACCTCTCGAAAAACGAGATGATCGACTACCACTACATCCGTGTCATCGGTTACCAGCAGTACGGCGCATCATCGGTGGGGGAGTGCCTGTACGCCATCGATCAGATCAAGCAAGCGGGCGAGACTGTGGCAGCCTGGGTCGCGGCCTGGTCGGAACTGGGAGCGGATGTCGCGGCCAGAGCGCAGTCCGAACTGAAGGCGGGGAATCACCAATCGGCGCGCTTCAGTTACCTCTGTGCCTACAACTACTACCGAACTGCCGAGTTCTATTTTCTGCCGCCCGGATCGCCGGAGCACAAGCAATTGTATCGCCAGGCACTCGACTGCTTCGAGGCCGCCGGACGGCTATCTGATCCGCCCTTTGAGGCGGTCGAGATCCCCTATGAAAACGGCGTGACGATGCCCGGCTACTTCTTCAAGGTCGCTGATGACGGCCAGCCGCGCCCCACTGTCATCATCGTGGGCGGCGGCGATGCGTATGGCGAAGAGGCCTACCTGATGGCCGGTGTGCCGCTCGCGCTGGAACGGGGCCTGAATGTGCTGGTGTTTCATGGGCCGGGGCAGCGCGGGATGCTGCTGCGCCATCCAGAACACACCTTTCGCCCAGACTACGAAGTGCCAGTGAGCGCAGTCGTCGATTATCTGTGCTCCCGCCCAGAGGTTGACCCGGAGCGACTGACGCTGCTTGGTTACAGTTTGGGCGGTTACCTGGGTGCACGTGCGGTTGCCTATGACAAACGCATCAAGGCGGTGGTCCTTAATGCGCTCATGCCCAGCTTCTACGACTACATGATGGGCGGGATAAGCGGCGAACTGCCGGGTGCCATCGGCGGGTTTGTGGTCAATGCCCTCGAAACGTGGTCAGACAGCTTCATCAACTGGGTCGGTCAGCGCCTCATGGGTAAATCCGATATTCACCGGGCAACCGCCGAGTTATACATGTTTTGGGCCAACGGCGTCTCCAGCTTCGCGGAGTATCTGAAAACAATCAAGCATTACAACATCTATGGGCTAGAAAAGCAGATTGCCTGCCCGGTATTGGTTGTGCAGGGTGAGGGTGAGGGCGCAGTCCCACGCCAGATGGCGACGGATTATCTGGAAAAACTGAA
>JAADYY010000216.1 GCA_010092805.1 Chloroflexota bacterium
GAAAACTGCTTTTGAAGTCCCTCGCCTAGCCGCAAAGCGGCGGTTGGGAGCGGGATTTAGGGTGAGGGCCTGATTCGCCAACAACATCATAAACATATGGCACACGATAAAACACGGATAAACAATGTCTGACCTGGATTTTTTGCAAGAGCCACAACCGAATCCACCCACTGCACGGCGCGGCTTGAGCTTCGGCTCGATTGTGCTGCTGATCGGGATTTTGGCGGTGATGGTGGTGTTTGCGTTTGCGCTGGCGCGCCAGCGCGAAACGCAGCCGATGGGTGGCCCGGCCCCAGATTTCGAGCTGATGCTGTTCGACGGCAGCGAATTTCGCTTATCGGAGCAGCGCGGGCGGGTCGTCGTCCTGAATTTCTGGGCGAGCTGGTGCGGCCCGTGCCGCGAAGAAGCGCCGGAATTGGAGCGCATCTGGCAGCGGTACCAGGATGAGGGCGTGGTGGTCGTTGGCGTGACGTATGTCGATAACGAGCGCGACTCGTTGGCGTTCATGGAAGAATACGGTATGACGTACCCCAACGGCCCGGATCACGGCACGGTGATCACGCGCGAGCGCTACTTCATTCGCGGCGTGCCAGAGACGTTTATCATTGACCAGAACGGCGAGGTCGTCTTCTTCAAGCTGTCCGCCGTTAGCGAACAAGAGCTGATCGACGCGATTGAACCGCTGTTGGATGTGAGCTGATCATTATGAGCACCGAGGGACTCATTTTCGCGCTGATCTTGACGGTCGGCTGTGTGGTCATGGTGGTGCTGCCGTTGTTCACCCGGCGGCAGTCCACCGCTTCTGTCGACGATCAGCTTCGGGACAAGCAGCGTGAGCGGCTGCATATGTACTACGACCGCACGCTGCGCAACATCCGTGATCTCGACGAGGATCACGCGCTGGGCAAAATCAACGAGGACGAATATCAAGCCGAACGCGAGTTGTGGATGCAGCGCGGCGTGCAGGTGCTCAAAGCGCTCGATGCGCTCGACCCCGCGACAGCCAGCAGCGCCGCCCCCGCGATGATCCCGGCGACGGCGGTGGATGATGCCGAGGTGGATCGCGCGATTGACGCGGGCATCGAGGCGGCGGTGCGTGCCTACCGCGCCCAGCAGGCCGCCGAACAGCCCCCCACCGATCAACCGACCGTAGATCAAGCGACCGCCGAACAGCCGTCGCGTTGAACCCCCCACCGCAGTTGACGATTCAGGATCTCATGACTCGATTTTCTTCACGCCTCTTGTGGCTGACAAGCGCGCTGCTGCTGATCGCTGGATGCACCGGTCTGGCAGGCGAACCCGAAATCATCGCAACCATCCCGCCGCCGACCGTGCCGCCCCCACAGCCCACCGATGTTGGCTTTCCGGTCGTGGTGCCGGACCTAGCGATAGGGGCGCGGCTGTATGCGCAGCACTGCACCGAATGTCACGGCCCCAACGGCGCGGGCGATGGCGATCTCGTGCAGACGGGGCAGGTACAGAACGCGGGCAATTTCACCGACCCGGCGACCGCCAGCGACCAAACCCCGCTGGAGTGGTTCGCCACCATCACCAACGGGCGCATCGAGAATCTGATGCCGCCCTGGAACAATGCGTTCACCGAGGCCGAGCGCTGGCATGTGGCGCTGTACACCTACACGCAGCACTACCAGCCAGAACAGATTGCGCAGGGGGCTGAACTGTGGGCGCTTCACTGTGCAGAGTGTCACGGCGACACGGGGCGCGGTGACGGCCCACGCGCCGATGAATTCACCGAGGGCGTGGGCAATTTGCTGGATCAGGCGTCGGTAGTGAACTTGAGCGACAGCGCTATCTATACGCTGGTTACCGAAGGCGTCGGCGATCAGATGCCCGCGTATGAAGATGAACTCACCGAGGCTGAGCGGCGGGCGGTGGTGGCGTACTCACGGACGCTTTCGCTGACTAACGCCGCTGCCATTGGGCTGCCGGCTGCCGATTTCGTGGCACAGGAGACGGTCAGCGGCGCTGTGACGGGGGTTGTCGCCAACCGCACAACCGGGTATACCGTGCCGGAAGATTTAGAGGTGACGCTGTTCATCTTCGACCCGGAATTCAACCAATCGGAGCGCACCGCGACTGTCGGCGCGCAGGGGAACTTCGCCTTTGCGGATGTGCCGCTGGCCGTCGGCTCGACGTATGTCGTCACCACCGAGTACCGCGAGCGCGCCTACGCCAGTGAATTGTTCAGGCTGGAAGCGCCATCCCCGACGGGGGCGATTGACCTGCCTATCGACATCTACGAACTGACCGAAGATCCCGAAGTCATCGAGATCAATCGGCTGGTGACGCAGGTCACGGCCATTGGCGAGAGCCTGGAAGTGGTGCAGGTCTTCAATTTCCGCAACACGTCGGATCGGGCGTTCACAACCAGCCTCACCAGCGATGCCGGGGTGCCGCTGTCTGTCGCGATCCCGCTGCCGCCGGGCGCGGTGGTGGCCGGGTTCGGCGATAACCCGCAGCGCTATGTGATTGCGCCTGATCAGTTCACGGTGTTCGACACAGCGATGGTGCCCCCAGAAGCGGAGCACTTCGTCCAGATCATTTACATCATTGACTACGAAGACAGCGCGATCATCGAACAGGAAGTCAATTACCCGGTCATCGGCCCGGCGCGTTTGCTGGTGCGCCCGCTCGATTTAGCGGTGACCAGCCCGCAGTTCCCGCCGCTGGGGCAAGAAACGCTCGGCGACTCCGCGTATCAAAGTTTCGGCGGTAACCTCACTTTGGCGGCGGGCGATGTGCTGCGCTACGAACTCAGCGGCGTACCGCTCAATGTGGCGCAAGCGCGCCCGCAAGACGGCGAGACCTTCGCCGACGCGGACACCCTACCGCTGATCGTGATCCTGATTCTGGTCGGCCAGGTGCTGGTGATCGCCGGGTTGTTTCTGCTGTACACGCGCCGCCGCCGGGCCGCTGCTGGGATCAGCGACGCGGCGTTGATGGACGGCCTGATCCGGCAGATCGCCGAATTGGATGCCCAGCACGAATCTGGGCAAATCGACGCGGAGATCTATCAGCAGCGCCGCCAGACGCTCAAAGATCGGTTGGCGAGTTTGATGGACAAGCAGGCTGCGGCTGAGGGGTGAGGTCTGTGAAGCGCACGCCATTTTTTCACACCGTCGCCAGCATCGCGCGCAAAGATCTACAAGTCGAGCTGCGCAGCCGCGAACTGATCAGCTCAATGGGGTTGTTCGCGCTGTTGAGCATCCTGGTGTTCAGCTTTGCGCTGGAACTCAACCGCATCGCGCGCATTGAGGCGGTGAGCGGTGTGCTGTGGGTGACGATTGTCTTCGCCAGCCTGCTGGGACTCAACCGCAGTATGGCGATGGAGCGCGAGAACGGTGGCCTCGACGCACTGCTGATCGCGCCTGTCAACCGGGCGGCGATCTTCTTCGGCAAGATGGCGGGTAACCTCGTCTTCATGCTGACGGTCGCTGTGGTGCTGCTGCCCGTGATCAATGTGCTGTATGATATTTCACTGTTCCGACCCTGGCTGCTGTTCACGCTGCTGCTGGGGATCGTCGGGTTTGCGACGGTCGGCACACTGCTGGCGACGATCACGGTGCAGACGCGCGCGCGTGAAAGCCTGCTGCCGATTCTGATGCTGCCCGTCGCGCTGCCGCTGCTGCTGGGGGCGCTGCGCGCATCGGCCAGCGTGCTCAACGACGCGCCGCTGGAGCAGTGGGTCGCCTGGCCGCAGATCATGTTGGTGCTGGACGTGATTTTCATCATCCTCGGTTTTCTATTGTTTGAGTTCGTGATCGAGGATTAGGCAGAATTCTTGTGTTTTTGCGCAGATATGCTAAGCTTTTTCCGATGAATTGTGATGAATTGTATAGAACATGAGGTGAATATTCCATGAGCACTATGGATCAGGCTACCCCGATGATGACGGAGTCGGCGGCACCTGAGCGGGCTGCCGGGACGCCGCGTTTGCTGGTCGTGCTGACCATTGCTACCGTCCTGGGCGTGATTTTCGGATTGTATATGGGGCTGGTGTACGCTGGCACCGACGTGATGCAAGGCGAGGTGCAGCGGCTGTTCTACATCCACATGCCGGTGTACTTCGGGGCGGCGTTGGCGTTGGGCGTAACGGTCGTCGGCGGGATTCAGTACCTGCGCACCCGTCAAGTTAAGTGGGATACGCTGGCGCTGGCGGGCGTCGAGGTCGGGATCGCGCTGGCGATTGTCAATCTGGTCACTGGCTCGATCTGGGCACGCCCGATCTGGAATACGTGGTGGAACTGGGACCCGCGCCTGACTTCCGCCGCGATCACGATCCTCACGTACGCCGCCTACCTGATGCTGCGCGCCGGGATCGAGAACCCGGATACGCGCCGCCGCTTTGCCGCCGTCTACGGCATTCTGGCGATTGTGACGGTGGTCATCACCGTAGTCATCATCCGCATCCGCCCGGATACGATTCACCCGGTGGTGGTAGGGCCGACGGCGACCGGCACTGAGGCGATGGTGCAGGGCGATTTCGAGCTGGACGCGACAGCGGGCGTCGGCGCGGCGCTGGGCATCAACATGATCGTCTGGGCTATCCTGGTGCCGATCACACTGATGTGGTACCGCATCCGCTTGGAAAACGTGGCTGAGCGCGTGCAGATGATGCGTGCTAAATACCTGGAGAGCTAGATCATGCTGCTGCAATCCACCCCTTTCGTGACGCCGGAGAACGCGGCTTATCTGCTGTTTGGGCTGGGCGTCACGTTCGCCATTCTGGCGATTTTGATCGGGAGCATGGTGCTGCGCTACCGCAATCTGCGCAAAGACATGGAAGTGATCGAGCAGTTGCGCGAAGACGACAACTAAGCCACACGCAAGCCAATCAACGGGGCGAGCCAACAGGTTCGCCCCGCTTCGTTTTTCCGCAACCCTACAGCAGATCGACGTTCACATGGGAGGTATCAACGATGCGCTGGACGACGCTCGGACGCACGGGGCGGCGCGTTTCGGTGCTTGGACTCGGCGCAGGCGGGCCGAGCCGCCTCGGTCAGCGGCAGGACAAAACCGCCGCCGAGTCGGTCGCGCTGATTCAACAGGCGCTCGACGGCGGAATCAACTTCATCGACACCGCCGAGAGCTACGGCACCGAACCGCTCGTCGGGCAGGCGATCAAAGGGCGTGACCGCGACTCGCTGGTGCTTTCGACCAAAAAGACCGTCAATCTGGAAACGACTCCGGCGGATGTGCGCACGAGCTTAGAGACAAGCCTGCGCAATCTTGGCGTCGATCACGTCGATGTCTATCACCTGCACGCGGTCATCGCCGAAGAATATGACTACATGATCAACGAGATCGTCCCGGTGCTCCACGACCTGCGCGAGCAAGGCAAACTGCGCTACATCGGCGTGACGGAGCGCTTCATCCCCGACCCCGGCCACGCAATGATGGCGCGGGCGGCGGACGATCGGCTGTGGGATGTGCTGATGGTGGGCTTCAATCTGCTCAATCAATCGGCGCGTGAGCGCGTTTTTGCCCCGGCCACCGCACACGATCCCGGCGTGCTGGTGATGTTCGCGGTGCGGCGTACCCTCAGCCAACCGGAGCGCCTCGCCGAAACGATCCAGGCGCTGATTGCCGATGGGTTGGTCGATCCCGCCGATTTTGACGACGCTGAGGATCCCCTCGGCTTTGTGATCCGCGACGGCGGGGCGGTCAACATGGTGGATGCGGCCTACCGCTTCTGCCTGTACGAGCCGGGGACGCATGTCACGCTGTTCGGCACAGGCAGCCCGGAGCATCTGCGCGCCAATCTCGAGTCGGCGGCGCGCCCGCCGCTGCCCCCGGAAGTCGTCGCACGGTTGCGGCACATCTTCCGCCGCGTCGATACGATCTCCGCCCACTGATCACGCGCGATCAGTCGTCGCGGCGCATCACGATCACCCGCAGACCGACGAGGCGAAACGGCGTCGCCAACGTCAGCTTCAGGCGGATGGGGCCGGGCGGCACCTCAGCCCGTGTGATCCGCTGGAAGCCGTAGCGGGCGTAAAACGATTCGAGTTTGTCCAGGCACATCAAATACAGCGGGCGTGGGGCGCTCGCACTGAGCGCGCCGATGATCTGCGCGGCGATCCCCTGGCCGCGATACGCCGCAAGCACGACGAGGCTGCCGAGTTCCGGCCCGCTGGGGTACGGCTTGATCTGGCCGATGCCGACGATCTGGCCGTCCTGCTCGGCGACCAGGAAATTTTCCCAGTGCAGCGACGTTGGGTCGAGGCCCTCACCGCGCACCAGGCGGCGGATCGTGGGTTCGTCGGATTCAGTGGCGGGTCGTAGGGCTGCCAGCTTGCACCTCCAGCGAGGATCGCTATACTTGCGGCTTATGCGCAACCGATCCTACATCTTCGTCCTGCTCCTGTCGATACTCGCTGCGTGCCAGGCCGCCCCGTCACAGCAGCCGGTCGCGTCGCCGGCACCCGCCTTCCCGACGATGACGCCCGGCCATGCGCTGCGCGGCGAGCTGCCCACCCTGCTCGCGCTGCCGCTGGACGGCTCGAATCTGGCGAACCCGGCGACCGCCGTCGCCCGTGCGAACCAGCCGACCCCGACGCCCGATTACGCCGACTGCCCCTCACTGGATGGCGATCCGCCGTTGGTGGCACGGCCACCGGGCACCGCCCGCGAGATGAGCATTGCGATCACGGCGTTTCTCTCCGGCGGTGGATCGCTGGCGGTTTTGGAGAACACACTGCGTACCCGCTGGAATGCACTCGGTGAGACGGGCGGCATTCGCGGCGATGTTGACCTGACGGGCGAAGGCGTGCCGGAGATCGTGGTCAGCTACGCGACGCCGGATCAAGGTGGGGCGCTGGTGATCTTCGGCTGTGTGAACGGCGATTACCGCCTGAATTATCAGGGCACACCGGGCGGCGCGATCCCGGTGATTTTGCAGGCGGGCGATCTCAACTTCGATGGGCTGCCGGAACTGCTGTTCACGAGCGAGGATTGCAGCGCCGACGACTGCCTGTATCTCACGCAGATGGTCACGTGGAGCGCCGCGCGTGGCCGCTTCATCAACCTGCTGAGCGGCGCGATCAGCAGCCAGACGATCCCGACGGTGGCGGATGTCGATAACGACCGTGTGAGCGAACTGCGCGTCGAACTCAACAATCCGGGCGATGCCGATACCGGGCCGCTGCGCACGGGCACCACGCTCTACGATTGGAACGGCCTGATCTACACACGCTCGGTCACCGAACTCGACCCGCCGCGTTTTCGGGTGCAGGTGCTGCATCAAGCGGATCGGGCGTTTGCCGCTGAGAACTTCAACGAAGCGATTGCGCTGTATAATTTCGGCCTCGACGACCCCGCGCTGGAACCCTGGCGCGCCGACGAACCCGAGATTCTGCGCACGTACATGCGCTATCGGCTGCTGTTGGCCTATGCCTTCACCGAAGATCAGCGGCTGGTGACGGATTTCCAGACGATCCTGCGCGATTACCCCGACCCGCTCAACGCGCCCGTCTACGTGGAGATGAGCACCGTCTTCTGGAACGCGCTGCAAGTGACCAACAACCTCAACGCGGCTTGCACCGAAGTCCGCTCGGTGATCGCACGCCGCCCGGAAGCCCTGACACTCCTCAACCGTTACGGCAGCCGCAGCCCCGTCTACACCGCCGCCGATTTGTGCCCGTTCTAGCGGTCACATTCGGCGTTCTCACTTTGGTGCGCGATATGTTACGATAGGCCGCTATCGATTTGTAACGGAGCCGGACGGCAGCCGTGCCGCCCGCGCAGCGCATGACCATCATTGAGGCGACCCATGTCTGATTTACTCCCTTATTTCCAGAATCAGCAGCAGCAGATGATCGACCTGTTGACGACGCTGGTCAATTACGAAACGCCAACGCGCCAGAAAGCCGCCGTCGATCAGCTTGGCGCGTTTATGGAAACCCAATTTCGCGATCTCGGCGCGTCGTCGGTGACACGCATCCCACAGACCGAGGTCGGGGATTTTCTGCTGGCGAAGTGGAACGAGCACGCCCCCGGCCAGCCGATCATGTTTCTGATCCACATCGATACGGTGTGGCCGCTGGGCACGCTGGCCGAACGCCCGGTGCGCATCGAGGATGACGGGCGGCTGTACGGCCCCGGCGCTATCGATATGAAGGGCGGCATCACCGAGGTGCTGGCGGCGCTGCGCGGCCTGCGTGAGCGCAACGAACTGCCAGAGCGCCCGGTGTGGGTGCTCATGACGAGCGACGAAGAGATCGGCAGTGTGTACGCCAAGCCCGCGATCAAGGAATATGCGCAGCGCGTCGGGCTGGTGCTGGTGATGGAACCCGCCACGATCCACGAGGAGATCAAGACGTTCCGCAAAGGGATCGCCACCTACCGCATCGACATTGAGGGGCTGCCGTCGCACGCGGGCAACGCGCCGGAGAAGGGCCTCAACGCGATCATCGAGTTTGCGCAGCAGGCGCTCCGCCTCAACGAACTGAACGATCTGCGCAACGGCACATCGGTGTCGGTGACGATGGTCGCGGGCGGCAGCGCCGCCAACGTGATCCCCGCGCACGTGACGGCCCACGTCGATACACGCGCCGCGACCGTCCGCGATTGGGAAGCGATCCGCGACCAGATCACCCACTTGCAGCCGTTCATCCCCGGCGTGAAGATCAGCGTGAGCCAGGTGAACAGCCACATGCCGATGGAAAACGACGCCGCCATGCAGCAGCGCTTCGCACAGGTGAAGGCGATTGGCGAGCGGCACGGCCTGACGGTGCGTGAGGC
>JAADYY010000217.1 GCA_010092805.1 Chloroflexota bacterium
CGCGACTGCTCGCTAACGTAGGGAGTCAGCTCGACGCCGTCAGGGATCACACTCAGATTCGGCGTGTTGTGCTGACGAAAGATTGCCCCGATGTATTCCGACATTACCACCACGCGATCCGACAGATGGTTGATATACTCGATCAGCTTGGCGTCGCTAAGCGGGAACTGCACGCGGTTGTTGTGCCCAATCGTCTCTTTAATGTGCCAGATATGCGGCACACCCGACATTCGCGCGGCCAGCGCGCCCGTGCGGTTGAGCGATGTGCCGGTATGCACCAGATCAATGTTCCACGCACGGATTGCGTCACGGATCGCCTGGATGCTGCTGGTCGGGCCGATCCCGCGACGGCGCTGGCCCAATGTCATGGCGGCGCGGCGCTCCCACCCCGCTTCGACGGGAATATTCCAGGTGGGCAGTGGAATCGTGCGAATGTCGCTGAACAGCGGACGAATCGAGTCGACGTTGCCACCAGGGACAACAGCAAATGCCTCGATGGCTGGTTGGGTGCGCAGCATCTCGTAAATGCCCAGCGACGCCCCGCCGCCGACCGCGTTCAGCACATACAGCACACGCACGGCTCAACCCTGTTTGTGCTGCTGCTCGAAGGCAGCCAGGGCTTCGGGGGTGCCCATATCCCACAGGGAGTCGATCTGCGAAATATCGACACGCCAACCGCGCTCGATGTACTTCTGATACACCGGGATCACATAATATTCGCCGCGCGTCTTTTCGCCTCGGCTGAACATCTCATCGGCGACTTCCACCAATTCGCGCCCGCTGGTGAAGTAGTAGTAGCCCGTGCTGGCGTGATCCGAAATGCGGACTTTTTCGGCGACTTCGACCACGCGCCCGGTGGTGTCGGTGCGTGCGAAACTCCAGCGATCCCCCGGCATATTGCCAACGGAGATGATCCCCCGGCACTCCGGGTGCTTAGCGCGGATGTGCTGGCCTAACTGCGAGATCATGTAGGTATCGCAGTTGGCGATCAACACATCTTCGTCTGTGCTGATCAAGTCGCGTGCGGCCATCACCGTGCGCAGTTGGCCGTCGGTGACATCATCTAGCAGGATAATTTCGATGTCGTCGCCAACGAGGTCACGCAGTTGCTTGTTCAAGCTGTGATCGGTGTCATGTTCGCGCAGCGCCACGAAAATCAGCCGCGAATAAGCCAATCCGTCCAAACTCTGCAAAGCCCAGGCGACCATCGGGCGGTCGAGCACCGGGATAAGCGGTTTGGGGGTGTTCACCCCTTGCTCGGCGAAGCGCGCCCCGCGCCCGGCCATTGGAACGACGATCTGCATGGTCAAACGGTCTCCATGTGCGGCTGCAAATCTCTACAAGACCTCGTTCAGCAATTGCAGCCCGGTGAGGTACATCATCTGCTGGCGCTGGAAATTATCGCGGTGCAGCGGCACCATCGAAATGAACAGCAACCCCTCGATGAAACGAATCTCATCCAGATTATAGCCCGCTTCCGTTACCAATTGCTCAAAGGCCGCGCCGACCAACGCTGGCAATCCATTGGCGTAGATGATTGTCGTGAAGTCCGTGTCGCGTGCTTGAACTTCAAACATATCGCCGACGATGTAATCGTACAGGCTGCATACACTGTGCCGCAGCTTGGCGATGTCGTAGCGTGGATCGCCGTAGATGCCTTTGCGCCCAAACGATCCGCGCGGATCGATGAGCCGGATGATCTGGTGGTTGAGGTCAAACAGAATGTTCGAGAAGCAGTAATCGCCGTGAATCACGCTGATCGGCGCGGTCGCGCTGAGTTCGGCGGCACGGGCAGCGATAGCAGCGCGGAGCAGGGGCAGGTTGCGCAGCGTGACACCGTTGCGCACGACCGTTTCGCGTGCAAGCAAATTGACCCAATAATTGGCTTGTTGGCGCAATGCTTCGAGGCGCTGCCAGGTTTTGTCGAGATAAACGCTGCGGACGGCATCTGGCGGTAGATCGCCAGGGTAACGACGAAATTCCTGATGAATGCGCATCACATGCTTGAGGATCGCCACCCACATATCGCTCGGCAAGTCGCCGTACACGTAAAGTTCGGCCAGGTTGGGGTAGCCGTAGTGCTCCTGCACGATATGCAGGCGGTTGTCGATGTGCGAATGGCTGACGATCCGGGGCGTGAGGACTTTCAACTCGTTTGGCAGATTGAGATACCAGTTCAACTCGTCGGTGAGCTTCTCGTTGTTCTCGCTCACCTTCGTGATCGTGTTGAGTACCGGGTTGATGCTCAGCCCGTTGAAGTAGCGCGATTGCAGCAGGCGCTGCCGCGCATCCACCAAATTTTCAATATTGCCGAAATCGAACCATTCTTCAGCGACCGTCGTCTTGATGGGGCAGCGGGCGTTATAGCGTAAGAGGACAGCGCTCAGTTCGCGTTCACCGTTGGCGACGCTCGCATCGATGCAATGCGTTAGATGATCCGCGTCGGTGAGGTGATAGTAGCCTGCCAGCGCGTGTTTAGGGCCGGGCGGCATGAGCGCCTGTTTGTCAACGAGATCGACAATTTGCCCATCACGATCTGTGAAGGCGATGCACCAGCGCCGCGAGTCTTCGACCGGGCCGGTGTACACGAAATCATGATCCGCGTCGTACGTATCGCGGATCAACGTGTCGCCGAGGATGATCCGCACGAGTCCGCTGGTTGACGGCGCTGCCAGCTTGCGGTTGGCCTCCCGTAGACCGGCTTGCAGTGATTGGACGATGGTGCCCTCGTGGCTCAGCCGTGCGAGCGTGATGTTGAGGCGACGCGCGTAGGCACGCAGCAGAAAATCTTGCAGCCGATGATCTTGCTCGCGGACGACGACCGTCGCCCGACGGATGCCCTTTTCCAACAAATCATTCAAGATCCAGCCGATCACGGGTTTGCCGTTGATGGGGATCATGGCGTTGGATTGGTTGGTGCCGATGGGAAGATTGGTGAAATTGATCGGCCCGCCGCACAGAATAATGTTCACCGCTGATTCTGTCATCTGCGCATTCACCTACTTGCCTGCGCCCGCCGCCGATAAGATCAACTCGGCGAAACGCACGGTCGCCTGAGCATCGAGCGGCCCCAGGAAAGTGTCGCGGATTTGCCTACGTCCCTCGGTGTACCACGCTGGGTCGGTCAGCGCGCGGTTGATCGCATCGATCATCGCTGCGCCGGAACGCAGCACCGGCACCCAGTCGCGCTTATAAAGCTGGCTGAAGTGCTGATCAAGCCAGGTGCGCTGAAAATAAGCGTCGAAGACCTCCGGCATGTATTCGTTGAAGACCGGCACCACCGTTGGCGTGTCGAAAATTGCCCCTTCGATGGACATGGTCGAGCCGGGGCTGACGATCACATCGGCGTGCCGTAACAGATTGCCAGCGAGTACAACCTCGTCGCGGGTCGGTGACCAGCCCAGGCCGGGGACATACGTTTCGTAGCGCGAGAGGATCACATCCGGGCGGGCGATGAACGGCGCGAAATATGTATCGCGCGACCAGGGATGCATCCGCAAGACGATTTGTGGTTGGTTCGGGATCTGGCCCGAATCGACCGCACGCAGCAGCACTTCGAGCGGGTTCGTCTCGTCGATTTGCTGGCTGAACTGGCCCAACGTTGCGAAAAGAATGATCGGTCGTGCTGGATCGAGCTGCAATCGAGCGCTCAACGCCTCACGTGACCACTGGGCGTCCGGGGCCAGATACGCATCAAACGCCGGGGCACCGATGATCCGCACGTCGTCCGGTGCATAGGCTTCAAGCTGGCA
>JAADYY010000218.1 GCA_010092805.1 Chloroflexota bacterium
CGCCAGCATCCCCGGCCCCACCCCCAAGCCGCGTTCCGGCAAATGGACATCAACCGGGGCGGCTGGGCGCTTGAAGAACACATCCCAGATGAAGATCAGCGCGACAGTCGTCGTCAGCGCCGCGCCAGCGATGACGAGACTCATCACCACAAGCTGCTGTGGGTGGTGCAGCATCGCTTCGAGATAAACTTCCTTGCCCACATACCCAAACAGCGGCGGGATCCCGGCCATCGACAACCCGCAGATCGTCGCGATCACCGCCCAGCCCGGCATCTGCCGCGCCAAACCACCCAGTTTGTCGATGATGCGGGTGTGCGCTGCATGATCGATGGCACCCGCGACCAGAAAGAGTGTCGCTTTGTAAAGCGCGTGCGCCAAAATGCCGACGTAAGCCGCCTTCAGCCCTTCGGACTCTGGCTGGCCAATCAGCGCGATAAACGTCCCCAGCATACTGATCGTTGAGTACGCCAACAACCCCTTGAGATCGCGCTGACGCAGCGCCAACACCGCCCCCACCACCACTGTGGCGATGCCGAAGAACGTCAGCGTGTCTGTCCAGAATGGGGTGTTGGCGAGCGCCGGATACAACCGCGCTGCCAGATAAATGCCCGCCTTCACCATCGTTGCGGAATGCAGAAAGGCGCTGGCAGGCGAAGGCGCAGACATCGCGCCTGGCAGCCAGAAGTGAAACGGGAATTGTGCGCTCTTCGTGAAGCAGCCCACCAGAATCAGACTGGTGAACGCCAGATACCAGGGGTGCTCCGTCAGCGTCTCGTTGGCGAGGATGCTGCTCAACTCAAAGGAACCTGCCGCTGTGCCCAACAGGATCACGCCAGCCAGCAGCGCCAAGCCACCGCCGCCCGTGATCATCAGCGCTTGGAGCGCCCCGAAACGGGCGTCGGCTTCTTTCGCGCCTTTGAACCCAATGAGCATGAACGAGATAATGCTCGTCAATTCCCAGGCGACGAACAGCAGCAGCAGATTCCCGGAGAGCACCAGCAGCAGCATCGCGCCGGAAAACGCGAACAGCAGCCGGTAAAACCGGTTCATCTCGGCTTCAGTATCAAAGTAGTAGCCCGCATACAGCGTGATCGCCGCACCGATGCCCGTCACGATCAGCACAAAGATCAACCCCAGGCCGTCCAGGTAAAACGTCAGGTTGAGATTGAGCTGCGGCACCCAGGGAATAACCAACTCGACGAAGCCCTGTGCAGTTACATCGGGCAAAAATGCCAGCGCCCCCGTAAACAACAGCGCATTCGCTGCGGCCAATAGCCAGACACGCGTGTTTTTGGAGAGCGCAAGCTGCCCTGCTAACGGCATCAACGCTGCTATGACGAAAGGAATTACGGGGATAATCGCAATTCCCATGGGGATCCCCCTTCCGGTTTTCGAGAAATCAGCGCCCCCGAACGCATCCGCTGAAGCTTACACATGATCAACGGCGGCGGCAAACTTCCGCACAGTTAATTTATTTGCTTAGAAATTTAATGATGCGGATTTTGAGTGTACCGGAAAAGTGCCGCTTCGCCTATCAAGAGATAGGACACAGATGCGATGAACTGATCAGCAGAGAGGCGGCATCCAAGCGCGCGCCAGCCGGGGATCATGTGCTAACACGCGGTTGGGTCGAGTCAGTTCGGGCGCGGCACATCAGGCTGTTTGGGCGCAGCATCACAGCCAGCCTCACCCAGGCGGTGAAAAATATACGCCTCCACCGGCTGATTGTTGCGCAGATGTTCTTCGACAATCCGTTCGAGCACCGCCGCATCCACGCTGTGATACCAGATGCCGTCTGGATAGACGGCGACCAGTGGCCCACCAAAACAGACTCCCAGGCACGGCGTTGTCCCACGCTTGACGCGGCACGGATTATCGTAAATCCCCAGCTCCTTGAGCAGCGCGCGCAACCGTTCGTAAAGCTGCGCCGCCTGGCCATCAGGATCGCAGTAACGGCCCGTACAAATGAGTATGTGGCGTGCATAGGGTGCCATTTGCGGCGGATTCTGCTCTATATCTCGCTTGATCCCTTGCGTCACAATTATTTATCCCATAAGTCTGATGCATGTCATGATAATCCATTTAACCTTAACACAGATTCGCATCTTGAATAAATATTTAGCCTCTATCAATGTTTAAACATCCAGGGATGCCGCACGAAGCTTTTCTAACGGATAAACCCACGACATCGCTGCCAGCGGCCACGCACAAACAAAAGCGCCGGAGCGATAATCACCCCAGCGCTTAAACAGGCAACGACCAACGCTAGCACTGTCGGCGTGTGGGTCTCAACGTTCGGCTAATTCCACCAACCCCACAAGCCGATCCAATCAGAGTCGCGGTTGTCCGCGACTTCCTCGTCATCGAATTCGGCAGAAAGCCACAAGATCGCCTTCAGGGTGGCGCGCCGGATATGTGGGGCTTCGTCCAGCAACCCCTCAAAGACATATGGCATGGCCGCCTCATCCATCATCCACAGGGCTTCAGCCGCCGCGTGCCAGATATGCGTGTTGTCACTGTTGAGCGCTTGCAACAGCACCGGCACAGACGTTGGATCAGCAATTTGGCCGAGCGCGCGCGCCGCAGCGAAACGGACATAATCGTTGCGGTCATCGAGCAGCGCCGCTTCCAAGCCGTCCAGCGCCGCGCGCTCACCAATCGCGCCGAGCGCTTCGGCAGCCGCATAACGGACGTAGCTGTTGTCATCTGCGGCCAACGCTTCCAGCAGTTCCGGCAGGGCCGCCGATGCCTCCAGGGTGTGTAGGGCCTTCGCCGCTTCCCAGCGAACATAACTGTTTTCGTCGGCCAGCAGCGCCCCAACCAGCCCAGGCACCGCTTCCGTTTCGCCCAGCGCGCCCAGCGCCTTGGCCGCGGCCCGGCGCACATCCTTGCTGCGATCCAGCAGGCTGTCCAGCAAGGCCGGGATAGCGGAGCTTTCGCCCAACAAACCAAGCGCGTGTGCTGCGCTCACCCGTATTTCGCGATCACGGTTGTGCAGAATTTCGATCAATAGCGGTAGGATCGCGGGTTCGCGCAGCAAAGCTTGCGGATCCGACACATGTGGCTGTTGATCATCACCGTGCAGTGTATTCAGCAGCCGCGCTAAGCGGTTGAGCGCGCGCCGCTGCCGCTGTTTATCGTCGCTGCGCAAATCGTTGAGCAGTTGGTTCAATAGAGACGACTCGGACATCACGGTCTCCCCACGTATAGTTCGCCATTTCTAGTCTAGCGCCCCAACGGGACACTCGACAAGCCAATAAATGCTTAGAACTGGGTTCGCTCTCCCGCGCCGCTTCCACACGGCTTCTAATCGAACATAGCTGGCCTATCTTACATCGACATTTTCTCATACATTTGCACATCAATGCACGGTTAAATTTTCACGCAGCGCTCACATCAATTCCCTCTTGACAATCGGCGTCCCCACGTCTACAGTGTTGGCGCACCAATGATTGGTATCCAAAATATTGGTGGCCAAACGAATGCTGGCGGCGCTTGAACCTGCGCCATGCACCCAACGAGGAGGGTGATGACCGACGCAGATCTACGCACCATGACAATCGATGTGCGGCTGCTCGCCGCGGTGATTGCGCGGCGGATGAGCGGAGCAAGCCGCGAACAGTTGCAAGCCAAAGGCATCACGCTGAGTGGGTTGCAGCACGCGATTCTGCGTTCGCTGGAGCGCCAGCCGATGACCAGCAGCGACCTCAGCCGCCGCTTTGTCCTCGATCCATCGACGCTCGTGCCGGTGATTACGACCCTTGAAAGCAAGGGCCTCATTGAGCGTGGCAGTGATCCAAATGACCGCCGGCGCGTGCCACTCTCGTTGACAGAGGAAGGTGTAGCCTTGCTTGCCCAAATCCCGTTGATGCCTGATGACGATCCACTGCTGCTGAGTCTGAGCGCAATGGGTGAAGACAGAGCACGCCAGCTCATCGATTTGCTGCGGGAAGTCATTCAGCATTTGCCCAATGGCGACGAGCTGCTTGCCGATATGCAATCGCACGCACAGGTGTACCAAGCACGGCACGAGCGTGCTACCCAACCATCGGATGACCCTTCAAGTTCACCGTAACATCAACCGACAGCCAGTTCAGTACCCGTTTTGGGGCAATCCATTACTCAGTTAGCCAATGGCTCAAGCAACAGAGGAGCGAACTTCTTTGCAAGCACAAGCCACCACCCGAACGACACAGCGCGAACGAGAATCTGGCAATTCAGGGTTTCGCGCGCTGGGCCGCGCCATCGCCTATCTTGGGCGGCAGCGGCGCTCAGCGATGCTCGCCTACGGCGCGCTGATCATTGCAACGCTGTCGCAGCTGGTTGTGCCGCAGCTCGTGCAGAATATGATCAATGTGGTCAATTACGGCAGCCTCGGCAATCTCCCACGCTTACAGCAGACCTTTGCGACAGCGCAGTCGGGGTTGCCCCCTGCCGAACTGCAAGCTTACGCCGACAACGCAGAAGCCTGGTTGCTGGGTGCCGCGCTGTTGATCGTGGTCTTCGCAGCCACACGCGGTGTGTTTTCGTTTGTGCAGTCCTACATGGCCGAACGCACCTCGCAGGGCGTCGCGTTCGATTTCCGTAACGAGATCTTCAGCAAGGTGCAGCGGCTGTCATTCAGCTATCACGACCGCAACCAGACCGGCCAGTTGATGATCCGCGCAACCGACGATGTGGAAAAAGTCCGGCTGTTCATTGCGCAGGGACTCGTGCTCACAGCGCAAGCCTTCCTGCTGCTGACAGCGACGCTGATCATTTTGCTGCTGACCAACTGGCAGTTGACGCTCGCCATCCTGCCGATTCTGCCGCTGGCATTGGTGCTGTTCGCCGCCTTTGGCGTGATCGCCCGTCCGCTGTTCGGTGAGCTTCAGCGGCGGTTGTCGGCGCTGAACACCATCCTGCAAGAGAATATGGCCGGGCTGAAAGTCGTGCGCGCCTTCAACCGCGAATCCTTTGAGCAGCGCCGCTTCGACGCTTCGACCGATGATCTGTTTTCGCAGCAGTTGCGGATCGCGCAAACCTTCTCGCTGCTGTTCCCGCTGATCTTTTTCGTTGGGCAGGTTGGGCAGGCGGCGATTCTGTATTTCGGCGGCCAGCAGATTCTCGGTGGCTCGCTGACCCTGGGCGACTACCAGAGCTTCAACCTCTACCTGATTTACATCTTTCTGCCGATTGGCCAGTTGGGGTTCATCATCTCGCTGATGTCGCAGGCGGCGGTTTCGTCGGGGCGCATCTTCGAGATCCTCGACGCGCAGAACGACATCGTCAACGATCCAGACGCCGATGATCTGCCACCGATTCAGGGGCAGGTTGAATTCACAGATGTCACATTCCGCTACTTCGGCTCAACCGCGCCCGTGCTGCAAAACGTCAGTTTCAAAGCCGAACCCGGCCAGACCATCGCGCTGTTGGGCGGCACCGGCAGCGGCAAGACCACGATCATCAACTTGATCCCACGCTTCTATGATGTGAGCGAAGGGGCTGTGCTGATCGATAACATCGACGTGCGGGATGTTTGCCTCGACAGCCTGCGCTCGCAGATCGGCATTGTGCTGCAAGAGACGAACCTGTTCAGCGGCACCATCCGCGAAAACATCGCCTTTGGCCGCCCCGAAGCCACTCAGGAAGAGATCGAAGCGGCGGCGCGGGCTGCTGCCGCGCACGATTTCATCGTCGGCTTCCCGAACAGCTACGACACCCCCGTCGGTGAGCGCGGCGCGACCCTTTCTGGTGGGCAGAAACAGCGTATCGCCATTGCGCGCGCGCTGCTGCTCAACCCGCGCATCCTCATTCTGGATGATTCGACCAGCAGTGTGGATTTGCAGACCGAGGCGAAAATCCAGCAAGCACTTGATCTGCTTATGGAGGGGCGCACCAGCTTCGTGATCGCGCAGCGCATCTCGACGGTGCTCAATGCCGATCAAATTCTTGTGTTGGAAAAAGGTCAGATTTGCGCAATGGGCAAGCACGCCGACCTGCTGGAACACAGCCCGGTCTACGCGGAAATCTATAACTCTCAGCTTATCGGCGATACCGACATCGATGAACCCTCGGAGATCGCCGCAGCATCTTCGGAGGTGTCCTCATGATGATCGGTGGCGGACTCGACGGCGGACGCCGTTTCATGGAGGCCGAAGGCGGTCGAGCGACCAATTTCGGGCGAACCCTACGCCAATTTGCGGCTTACTTCCGTCGCTATTGGGCTGGATTGCTGCTGGCCACCCTGTTCACCGTCATCAACGTGTGGGCGCAGGTGACTATCCCGTCGATTTCCGGGCAGGCGGTTGATTGCTACCTCGCGCCGCGCCCCGATGTCGAATGTTGGTGGACGGACGTCCCAGTCAATCCGACGACTGAGGAATTGGTCAGCGGGCTGGGCGGGATGGCGTTGGTTGTGCTGCTGCTGTTCGCCGCAGCAGCGGTCACCCAGGGCCTGGCCTTCTTCGCCATGAGCCGCACCGGCCAGTTTGTGCTGCGCCAAATGCGCCGTGATCTGTTCCGACACATCCAGCGGCTGTCGCTCGGCTTCTACTCCAAGAACGAAGTCGGGGACGTGATGAGCCGTGTGACCAACGATACCAGCGCCATCCAGCAGGCGTTGAGCTTTGCCCTGCTCAACGTCTTCAGCGGGGCGCTGCTGATGATCTGGATCGTCGTGCGCATGTTGCAGGCCAATGTCCCGTATGCGCTGCTCAGCATGGCGATTGTGCCCGTGATGTTTATCGCCACCGCTTACTTTTCGACGCAAGCGCGCCGCGCATTCCGCCGCAGCCGCCGTGAGCTGGGCAGCGTCAACGCCGATTTGCAAGAGAGCATTGCGGGCGTGCGTGAAGTCCAGGCGTTCAACCGTGAGGATGAAAGCATCGAGGAATTCCGCACCCTCAACGCTGCCAACCGCGACGCCAATATCGCTGCTGCCGCCTTCACAAGCGCGCTGACGCCCGTGCTTGAGGCGCTCGGCTACGTCGCGTTGGGGATCGTGGTGGTCGTCGGCGGGTTGGCCGTGGTGCGCAATGAGCCGTTTCTGGGCACCTCACTCATCTCGTTGGGGACGGTGTTCGCATTCCTGCAATATGTGCAGCGCTTCAACCAACCCGTCCAGCAAATCGCGGTGCTGTGGACGAACATTCAGAGCGCGATTGCCGGCGGGGAACGGATCTTCGATTTGCTCGGCACCGAAGTCGATCTGGAGAATCGCCCGGATGCGGTAACCATGCCGCCGATCCAGGGCAAGGTCGAATTCAAGGATGTGCGCGCCGCCTACAACCCGAATGAAGAAGTGCTCAAAGGGATCAACTTTAGCACCGAACCGGGCCAGATGATCGCCATTGTGGGGCCGACCGGCGCAGGCAAAACGACGATGATCAACATGATTCCGCGCTTCTACGATGTGACTGGCGGCGCAGTCGTGATTGATGGGTTGGATGTGCGCGCTGTCACGCTCGAAAGCCTGCGCCGCCAGATCGGGATCGTGCTGCAAGACAATTTCCTGTTCAGCGACACGGTGATGAACAATATCCGTAACGGTCGGCTGGACGCGACGGACCAAGAAGTCATCGAGGCGGCGAAAATGGCAGCAGCCGATACATTCATCGAGCGGCTGCCAGACGGCTACCAGACCGTGCTCGGCGAGCGCGGCAGCGGCCTGAGCCAGGGGCAGCGCCAGTTGATCGCCATCGCGCGCGTTCTACTGATGAATCCCAACATCCTCATCCTTGACGAAGCCACCTCCAGCGTCGATACCCGCACCGAACGGCTGATCCAGAAGGCCTTTGAGAAGCTGCTCGAAGGCCGCACCAGCTTCGTGATCGCGCACCGTCTAAGCACCATTCGCAACGCTGATCAGGTGATAATGCTGCGCGACGGTCAGATCGTTGAGCAGGGTACACACAAAGCGCTCTTGCAGCAGCAAGGTGCCTACTACGATCTGTA
>JAADYY010000219.1 GCA_010092805.1 Chloroflexota bacterium
CGAATACATAGGCGGAGCCACTGGCGGTGCCGAAGTCGTCATCCAGCCGCGCACCTATCAAAGCGGTGCCGCCGTCGCTGCTGAGCGCCACCGCCTCGCCGAACACATCGACAGCGGCAGCATCGGCGGCGGTCAGCTTGGCCTGCTGGCTCCAGGTGCTGCCGCTGCGCACGAATACATAGGCGGAGCCACTGTCGAAGCCGAAGTCGTCATCCAAATACGCACCTATCAAAGCGGTGCCCCCGTCGCTGCTGAGCGCCACCGAGAAGCCGAACTCATCGTTAAAGGCAGCATCGGCGGCGGTCAGCTTGGCCTGCTGGGTCAGCGATGCGGGGCCGGGCTGCATCAGGCCGTCGGCCAGCAGCGCTTCGTGGAAGGCGCTACGCAGCGCGGGATCCAGGTTGGTGAGGTCGGTGGTGTGGGAGCCAAGACGCTGATCACGGTGAGATTCGGCGTCCTGCGCCGTGATCACGCTGGTGAGCGAGAGCATCAGCGCGACTGTCAGTACGAGTACGGCGAGAACAAACTTGCGAGTGAAGAATCTGAGGTAGCTCAATGTACCATCTCCAAGCAATAGTTAAGAATGCACCCCACAAATTATATATCAGCATTCTGCTAAAATCCGTTAATGTTATCAAGAACACTTCAAAATCTGTAACAACATAAGCGTCATAGGCCTGTGACGGGGAATCACAACGCGGCCCCAGGTGATCGCCCAGGGCCGCGCGGATCGTCAGCGGCACTTTGATCTGCCCGCCGGACATATAGCGCATCTTGGCCGCCTGATTGACGATTTGATCGAGCGTGTCGGCGTCGATATCGGCGTACATCAGCCGCCGAACAGCGGTGCCAGACCATCGCGCAGCGTCATGCCAGAGATGGTGAAGACCCCGGTACCGTTCACTGTGAAGATGCCATAATTGCCGCCGCTGACACGGCGTACGGTGAGCAGGTCTTGGCCCAGCCCGGTGAGTGTGATCGTCGTGTTGATCGCGGGCAACGCCCCCGTCAGGCCGATCTCGTAGGGCGCGCCGCCGGGCAGGTCAAACTCGATGGTCTGTGCTCCGGCGGTGGCTTCCGCCTCCTCGATGGCCGCGCGCAGCGTACACACGCCCTCGGCGGTCGCGCAGAGGTTATCGCCCGCGTTGTTGTCGGCGGCATCGCTGAGGCTGTTGACCGTGTAATCGGGCAGCGGCGGGCCAGCCTGCGCCGCCATCGGGGCGATGAGCAGCGTCAGCAGCACCAGAACGAACACAAGTTTGCCAAATGGCGAAGTGGATCGCGTTGCAGACAAGAGAACATCCTTTCAGGTTAGAAATAGGGCAATGAGGACGAATCGGCGCAGTACAAGCATGTTCCAAATGGCGAAGCCGCCCACAGCGGCCCCATGCAGCATCATAACCCATTCACGACGGAATGGCGATCAAGTTGGTGCGCCGCACAGCACATTATGTGGGGACTCTATCACGATTTGGACATAGATATATTGAAAAACTCACCGATCTTGAGAATTTATAACTTACGATCAGAAAACCCCTAACCGCAAATCAACCGTGCGGTTAGGGGCTTGTGCCGTTGATAGGCAGCCGTGCGGTTAAACCGCCAGCGTGCGCTTGACCGCCGCGATCACGCGGGCTTTGTGCGGGATGAGGTGGTGTTCCAGCGGCTCGCTGAACGGGATGATCCCCGCGCCCAACGTCACGCGGACGACCGGCCCTTCCAGCGACCAGATCGCCTCATCGGTGACGCGCGTCGCCACCTCCGACCCCCAGCCGCCCGCGTGGACGGCTTCCTCAACCGTGACGAGGTGGCCCGTCTTCTGCACCGAGCGGATGATCGTCGCCATATCGAGCGGCACCAGCGTGCGCGGGTCGATGATCTCGCAGGTGATGCCTTCGCCACTCAGTTCGTCGGCGGCCTGCTGTGCCACCCCGATCATCCGTTGGGTGGCGACAATCGTCACAGCGTCGCCCCGGCGCACGATGTTCGCCACGCCCAATGGCACCACATGCTCAGTGTGATCCGGCACCTCACCTTTTTCGGTGTACTGCACCTTGTGCTCCAGGAAGACGACCGGGTTGTCGTCGCGGATGGCGCTTTTCAAGAGGCCGAGCACATCCGCCGGGTTGGACGGCACGACGACTTTCAACCCCGGCGCGTGCATGAACCAGGTTTCGCAGCACTGTGAATGCTGCGACGCGAACCCGGCCCCGCCGCCCTGCGCCGCGCGGATCGTCAGCGGCACTTTGATCTGCCCGCCGGACATATAGCGCATCTTGGCCGCCTGATTGACGATCTGATCGAGCGTGACGGCGGCGAAATCGGCGAACATCAGCTCGATCACCGGGCGCAGCCCCGTCACCGCCGCGCCGACCCCCGCCCCCACAATCGCGTTCTCCGAGATCGGGGTGTCCCGAACGCGCGCCGGGCCAAAGCGCTCGTACAGCCCCGGCGTCACCTTGAAGACGCCGCCTGCCTTGCCCACATCCTCGCCGAAAAAGATCACGTCGCTGTCGCGGTCCATCTCCTCGGCGAGTGCGCGCACCACCGCTTCCCGATATGTGATGGTTGCCATGTTGATCGCTCCGTTCGTGTGTGCGGCGCTGCGCGCTAAACCCAAATGTCTTCGTGGACAGCGTCGAGCGGTGGGTGCGGCTGTGCCAGCGCCCAATCGATGGCGGCCTGCGCATCGGTGGCGGCCTGCGCCTTCAACCCATCGACCGCCGCCTGTGTGATTTGCCCATCCGCGATCATGCGCGCGGCCAGAATATTGATCGGGTCGCGCTGCAACCAGGCGTCGAGTTCACCTTCCGGGCGATACGCTGCCGGGTCGGTGCGCGAGTGGCCGCGATAGCGGTAGGTTTTCGCCTCGATCAGCGTGGGGCCGTCGCCCGCCCGCGCCCGATCAGCCGCCGTTTTGACCGCTGCGTAGACGGCTTCGGCGTCCTGCCCGTCCACGATCACGCCGGGGATGCCGTAAGCACACGCCCGATCTGCGACATTTTCGACCGGCGCTGTATCTGCATACGGGCTGTATTCGCCGTAGAGATTGTTTTCACACAGAAAGATGCTCGGCAGCTTCCACACCGCCGCCAGATTGACGGCTTCGTGCCACGCGCCGATATTGGGCGTGCCGTCGCCGAAGATGCCCAGCGCAAGCGCGCCGGTGCCTTTCGTCTGCGCGGTGAGCGCCGCGCCGTTGGTCACAGGCAGCCCCGCACCCACCACCGCAAACGTCCCGATCAAGCCGTTGGGCATGTCGGTGAGGTGCATCGAGCCGCCCTTGCCCTTGCAGCAGCCGCTCACCTTGCCCATCATCTCGGCGACCATGCTGCGCATCGTCAAGCCGAGCGCCAGCGCGTGGCCGTGCCCGCGATAGGTGCAGGTGACGGTGTCGCCGTGCGCCGCATCGACCACAGCGGCCATGCCCACCGAGACGGCTTCCTGCCCGTCACATAGATGGGTGGTGCCGCGAATCACGTTCTCTAGAAACAATTCTTGAATGCGCCCTTCGATCTCGCGGATCTCGATCATCCGCTGGAGCATCTGCTGTCGCATTGCCGCGCTGAGGGGTTCGCTCACAGCCGCGTTCCTTTCCGAAGTTTCACGAAATTGTCCGAAGTTGTCTGAGGCGCGCTCAGGCGCTGAAGCTCTGCAAGCGCGCATCGAAGGCCTGGATGAACTGCGCCGCCAACATCCCGTCCACCACACGATGATCTGCCGAGAGGGTGACATACACCGTCGTGCGGATGTGCAGGCCGCCGTTGATCACGACCGGGCGCTCTTTCGCCGCGCCAATCGCCAGAATCCCCACCTGCGGCGGGTTGATCACCGCCGTGAACTGCTGAATCTGCGGCATGACGCCCAGGTTGCTGAGCGTGAAGGTGCCGCCTTGCAGCTCGTCGATCTTCAGGCGCGAGGCGCGGGCGCGCGTCACCAGATCTTTGACGCGGGTTGCCAACCCAACCATCGAATAATCCTCCGCGTGGTGCAGCACCGGCGAGATCAGGCCGTCGGGCAGCGCCACCGCCAGCGACAGATGCACATGATTATATTGAAACAGCCGCCCGTTCTCGTAGGTCGCGTTGATCTGTGGCACATCGCCCAGCGCGCCAACGGTGGTGTACATCAGCAGCGCGTTGATGCCGACGCCAGCGGGCAGATGCTCAATCGCGTCGGTCAGGTCGAGTTCGGCGGTGGTGTAAAAGTGGGTGGCGTCCTGCGCGCTCTGCGCCAGCCGCCGCGCAATCGCCAGCCGCATCGGTGTCAGCTTGACTTCGTAGCGCTCTTCGTCTTCATCTGCCGTAACGCTTGCCGCAACGCC
>JAADYY010000220.1 GCA_010092805.1 Chloroflexota bacterium
CAGCGTTCGGGAGCAGGGGCAGGGGGATGCGGGCCAAAACACAATCAAATCGATTGACCAACAGCACATGATGACCCATGTCCCCCTATACGGTTCTCCAAACGCGGCGTATACTGACGGCGGGTGGTTCAGGTGGCCGATCTAGTGGCACAATAGTGTTCAGGTGCGTGCGCAACGCCGGAATAGATCGGCGTTCACACACGCCCAGCCAATGTAGGAGTTCGGTGCCATGCCGCGAATGTATGACGTGCTGTGTATGGGGCGCAGCTCTATCGATTTGTATTCCAATGATGTGGGTGCCCCGTTTGAAGCGATCACGAGTTTTGCCGCGCTGGTGGGGGGTTGCCCCACCAATATCAGCGTGGGCACGCGCCGCCTGGGGCTGCGTTCGGCGCTGCTGACGGGAGTGGGGCAAGACCGCGTCGGCGATTTTATTATGCATTTTTTGCGCCGCGAAGGCGTCGAGACCAAATATATCCCCATCAAGCCCGGCCACCGCACGAGCGCCGTGCTGCTGGGCATTCAGCCGCCGGATAACTTCCCGCTGATTTACTACCGTGACAACAATGCCGATATTGAGCTGACGATTGACGATGTGCTGGCCGCGCCTGTCGCCGACAGCCGCCTGCTGCTGATCAGCGGGACGGGGCTGTCGCAGGAGCCGAGCCGCAGCGCAACGCAATTTGCGGCGGAACTCGCCCACGCTAACGGCACCGAGGTGATCCTCGACATCGACTACCGCCCGGATCAGTGGCATGATGCGCGCGCGTTCGGCATCACGACGCGGGTGACGCTGCCGCTGGCCGACATGGCCATCGGCACCGAAGACGAGATCCGCGCGGCGGCTGGCCTGGATGATCCAACGGAAGATCCCGAAGTGGCGGTGGGGCGCTTGCTTGAAGGGGTGCGTAAAGCCGTCGTCTTCAAGCGCGGCGCGGGCGGTGCCAGCGTCTACACGAAAGACGGCGCGGTGCATCATGCGCCGCCCTTCCACATCGAGGTGCTGAATGTGCTGGGGGCGGGCGATGCCTTCGCCAGCGGGTTCATTTACGGGCTGCTGCAAGGCTGGGATTGGGCGCGGGCCGCGCGGATGGGCAACGCCACCGGTGCTATCGTTGTGACGCGGCAGGGCTGCGCCAACGCCATGCCCACGCTCGATGAAACGCGCGCGTTTGTCGAAGGGAAGGGTGGCTTCTAGGATCGCACCCGCAGTGAGTTGCCGGTAAGCCGTGCGGAGTAGGAAATCATGGACTATCAGGTCGCCAACGCTACAGAACTCGTGCTCGCCATTGAGGAGGCCAACAGCCGCCCGGAGGAGTCGCACTGCATCGCGCTCACCGGGCAAGACCCGGATTACGAAGTGCGCGTCTCCACCGGCTTCCTCGACGGCCCCACCGCCTTCCCGATCATCTCGTGCGACATTATGATCATGGGCAACGGGCGCACGATCCTGCGCTCGAACGAAGCGCCGCCGTTCCGCTTCTTCGGCGTCAGCGCCGGGGCGTTCGGGTTCGGGCGCGCCCGGCTCACGCTCCATGAAGTGGCGCTCGTCAACGGCGATGGCGGGGCCGACGGCGGCGGGGCCATCCGCAACGAAGGCTCGCTGGAGCTGCGGGCCTGTTTGCTGCGCGACAACATCAGCGCGTTCGGCGGCGCGCTCTACAACGACGACTTCACTGTGGCGACGCTGGTGCGGACGGTGCTGGTGCATAATCAGGCGCGCCAATTGGGCGGAGCCATCTACAATTCGCGCGGCGGCACCTTGATTCTGCGGCGCTGCACTTCGCACCGTAACCAAACGCCGGATCTGGGCGGCGGCATTTACACTGTCGATGGCGTGCGCGACTTCGACAACGCCATCCACATCGAATCCAGCAACTTGCTGGATGGGCTGACGTTTCAGCATTTGGGCCAGGTGGATTTACATTTGGATTTCGCCAACGGATCGCCCACGCCGCGCCCGGAAGTCGATGACACCATCGAGTACCCGGCGGCGGTGCTGAGCGCGCCCACGCTCCCCCGGCCCTCGCTGCAACCCAGCGAGACGGTGCTCTCCCAGATCGCCAGCCAGATTCACGGCAGCAATGATCACGCCAGCACGCCGCTGTTGGTCGCGCTCCACAACCAGATTGCGGCGGGGTTCGACGCGACCGCCGAACCGCTGGTGCAGACGTTCATCGCGCGCGAAGGCCGCAAACGCGGGCGCTTCAACAACTTTTTGTGGCTGCCGCTGCGCCTGCTGGAGATCGAGCGGGGGCTGCTGACTCAGAGCGCCAGCAGCGGACGCCGCACGTTCGGCGATCCCGGCGCGTTCATGCGCAGCGAGACGCCACGCCCGGTCGCAGACCTGCCGGAGGGGCGGGGCCTGCCCCGCTTCACCGAAACGACCAGCTTCGGCCTGCGCTCACGGATGGGCGCGGCGCTGCAATACTGGTTTGTCGAAAGCGAGCTGCCCCAATACGAGGCGCGCGCGTACCTGTTCACGCCCGCTGTCACGCCAGCAGCGGTCACCGAGCGGCTGCTGCTGGCGCTCAAGCTGGACAGTCTGGTCGGTGCCGAGTCGATCACATTGCGGGCGGCGACTCCGGATCAGGTGGTGGCGACGATCTTTGCGGCGGCACACGATGGCGGCCCGTATGGTGGGGCGCTCGCTCCGGCGGTCGCGCGCCTGCTGACGTGGCGCTCAATTGCCGGGCTGGTGGGCGCGGATGAGGCGTCGGCGGTTTCGGCGATTGCGCTGCGCGCCGAGTCGTGCCAGTGGTGGCTGTTTGCCGCCAAAAGCCGCTGGTTCCACAACGCCGGCTGGGATCTCGGCGTGATCGTGCTGCGCCCCGACGGTCAGACGCTGGCGGTGCTGGCGGCATCGGCCAGCGCCTGAGCGGCCATGACGCCTCCTAGCTGACGCTTGCCCGACGCGCACGCACAGCCGGGTATAATTCCCGCTTGGCACTGGATGATGTCCAGTGCGCCATCTCCGTCCGTGCAGTCTTGCGTGCAGTTTGTGGAGCGGTAGAATGCGCAAACGGCACCTCAGAATCAAGCAGCGCCCCCCGGTCAGGGCACGGCGGCGCAACCCCGCCCCGCTGATCAGCGGGGGTTTGCTGCTGTTGGTGTTTGTCCTCGTCGTCCTCACCTACATGATCCAGGAGTACCGCATTGGGGTGGTCGCGCAGATGACCAGCCAGCCACGCACCGCCGTCGCCCTGGGCGCGACCGCCGCCGCAGGGTGGGCGCGCCCCCCCACCCGCACCGCTGGCCCCACCCCCACACCACTGCCGCTGCCGCCGACATTGGCGCTCGATAATCTGGTCGTCGTCGAAGCGTCCGGGGCCGGCTCAAGCGCGGGCCGTACCAGCGTGATCGCCGACTACTGCCGCAATTTCGGCAGCCCCAGCACCATCCACATTTTCGACTGGACGACGGGCGAACAGCGCAACCTCACCAACCCGGCCATCGCGCAGATCCCGCTCGCCTGGGATGTGAGCGCGACGTTCTGGCGCGGCTACAACGCGGCGAATCCGTTCGATGTGCCGGCAGATACGCGCGAGCGCTGGCGCATCAACCTCTACCTGCCGACGGGTGAGGAGCGCTGGATCGAAGTGGCGGAAAGCGCCCAAACCCCACAGATGGTTTACGTCTATGTGTTCGAGCGCATCACGCCCTATGCCGACAGCCGGGGGCAGAATTTCGGCTTTCACCCATGCCGTGTCTTCACGCTCCCGTCGGCGCAGATGTACGCGCTGCTCAGCGCTGCGGGCCGGCAGATTGTGGGCGACAACCAATACCCCGAACTGGCCGACGTGACCGATCCGCGCTGGACGCGGGCGGTGGCCCAGCCGCTGCAAACCGATGTGGCGCTGCGGGCGGTGCCATCAACCGAGAACAACGACCCGATCAGCGCGATCACGGCGGTGGTCAATTGCTGGTACATCAGCGACCCGGCGTGGGACGGTTGGGCGCAGGTGCGGCTGGGCAATATCACCGGCTGGGTAGATACGACGACGGTCGTGTTTCTGCCCAGCGCGTGACACAAGCGCGCCGCGCTGATCTAGGGTAAGATCGCCCAAATCTTCGGTCGCGCGATAAACTACAGCGCTCCGATGTATACAGATGGTTGACGTGAGATTGAGTGTGAAAGGCAATCGTGGCGATGACTGAAGCGCCGGCAGACAACCTCAGCTTGGAACAGTTTAGCGAGATGGCACAGGCCATCGAAAGTGAAGTCAAGCGCGTGATCGTGGGGCAGGATGAGGTGGTGCGCGACGTGCTCATCTGCATTCTGGCCGGGCGGCACGCGCTGCTGGAAGGGGTGCCGGGCCTGGGCAAGACCATGCTCATTCGCACGCTGGCCGACGCCCTCGACCTGAAATTTGCCCGCATCCAGTTCACCCCAGACCTGATGCCGTCGGATATTGTCGGCACCGACATCCTCGAAGATCAGGAAGATGGGCGGCGCGCGTTCCGCTTCCAGCCCGGCCCGGTCTTCGCCAACCTGGTGCTGGCCGACGAGATCAACCGCGCCACGCCGAAAACACAGTCGGCGCTGCTGGAAGCGATGCAGGAGAAAACCGTCACTGTCGCCAACCGCAGCTATCAACTGGAACCGCCGTTCTTCGTGCTGGCGACTCAGAACCCGCTGGAGATGGAAGGCACCTACCCGCTGCCCGAAGCGCAGCTCGACCGCTTCATGTTCAAGGTGCAGGTGACGTTCCCGTCGGTGCCAGATCTGGTGACGATTCTCGACCGCACGACGGGCGCAGATGCGCCGCAAGCGGGCAAAGTCGCCGACGGCCAGCAGGTGCGGAGCATGGGCAAGTTGGCGCTCGACGCGCCGATTGCCTCGCACGTGATGGAATACGTCGCGCGGCTGGTCGTCTCGACGCACCCGGACAGCGCCGAAGCGCCGGAGTCGGTGAAGCAGTTCGTGCGCTACGGCTCCAGCCCGCGCGGCGCACAGGCGCTGATCATCGGCGGCAAGATCAATGCTTTGCTGGAAGGCCGCTTCAACGTCTCGTTCGAGGATGTGCAGGCTGTCGCGCCCGCCGCGCTGCGCCATCGGTTGGTGCTCAACTTTGAGGGCCTGGCCGAAGGCATCAGCCCAGACACGATCATCGCCGAAGCCATGAACACCGTCCAGAAAACCGCCTGATCTGCGCGGCTTTGTGCCATCCCCCGTCTGACAGCGGGGGATCTGCGGATGGCTGTTGGTTTGCGCGGATTCCGCTGCTGGAAGGCTGCATGACCAACGCCGCAAGCCGCGAAGCCGCCCTGGCACTGCTCGATGATGCGCAGCGTCTATGGTTGGAGACGGCGTTGGCCGCTGGCAAAACCATCCCAGCGCCGGAGTTCCACGCGCTGCCGCGCTGATCAGATAAACTGAGTGACGAGAAGGGAGTGGTCGCAGCTCCGACACTACGCAGCACCGGATCTGCGCCAAGAATTGCGATGAGCGAACCACACCAATTGTTCGACGAGAAGACTCGCCGCAAGCTGGAGCAGTTGATCCTGTCAGCGTCGCGGGTGCGGTCAGGCGCGATCAAAGGCGAGCGCCGCTCGGTCAAACGCGGCACCAGCACCGAATTCGCCGACTACCGCAATTACGCCCCCGGCGACGATCTGCGGCGGCTGGACTGGAACATTTACGCCCGCTTAGAGCGCCCGCTGACCAAACTTTATGAGGACGAAGAAGATCTGGCGGTGCATCTGCTGCTGGACGCTTCGGCGAGCATGGATTGGCCCACCGAGGGCGACCCGGACGCGATCAAGTTCACGTTTGCGCGGCGCTTATTCGCCGGGCTGGGCTACACCTCGCTGACGACCAACGACCGCCTGCTGATGACCGTCGTCGGCGGCAAGGGATCAGCGCCGAGCCAACTGCATCACTTTGGCCCGGCGCGCGGGCGCGCCTACGGCGTGGCGATGCTCGGCTTTGTCAATGATCTCGAAGCGGGCGGCATCGCCGATTGGAACGACGCGCTCTACAGCTACGCGCTGCGCGCCGGGCGGCCCGGCCTGGCGCTCGTCATCACCGATATGTTCTCGCCGACGGGCTACATCGAAGGCTTCAACGCCCTGCTCGGCAAGGGCTATGAGGTCGGGCTGATCCACGTGCTCTCGCGCGACGAAGTTGAGCCGCCCATCACCGGCGACCTGCGGCTGGTCGATGTCGAGACCGGGCAGCCGCAGGAAGTCACCATCGATGCCGCGATGCGCGAGTTGTATATGCGGCGCTTGGCCGCCTGGCAGGACGAACTCCGCTTTGAGTGCCGGCGGCGCGGGATGCACTACATCCCCATCGTCACCGACAGCGCCTGGGAAAAGGTCATCCTCTACGACCTGCGGCGGTTGAACCTCATCAAGTAGAAGCGCACCACCTCACACAACTCCGGGGCAGACGTGTGTGTCTGCCCCAACTGCTGCATCACCCCTCATGCGGCGCGTCTTTGGTGTCGGGCGGCTGTGCCGCACTGCGGATCGTCTGTTTGGACAGTTCGAGCCACTCGATGCACATGCGTTCGTGCGCCAGCCCAAATTCGAGCGTCAGCCGCCAGAACACCTGCTCCCGGCGCAGTGGCCCCTCATCCGGCGATGGCGCAATGATCTGCCCAAACTGATCGAGCCTGGCCTGCCGCGCCGCGATCTGCTGGTCGATGTGTTCGAGGATCACGGCGTCGGGGAGCTGCGCCGCGAAAAACATCTGCACGAGAAACGCCTCCCGGTGCGCCGGGATCGCCTGCGGGGTGTGCAGCCAGCGGTCGAGTTCTGCGCGCCCCGCTTCGGTGATCGTGAAGACGCGGCGGTTCGGGCGGTCGGACTGCACTTCGAGTTCGCCTGCGATCCAGCCTTCGCCCGCCATTTTGTCGAGCGTGCGGTAGATCTGCGCTTGATCGGCGGGCCAGAAGTGCGCGATAGTGCGGTCGAAGGCCAGGTGTTTGAGATCGTAGCCGCTCATCGGCTGGTAATTGAGCAGCCCCAGGATTGCGTGTGCCAGTGACATCTTCGAAGCTCCTTGAAATCGTGGATCAACTGCGGGTGATGAATGTCACCCCATCTTGCTGACATTCTACACGTCAGCGCTTATATAGGATGAGTATAATATAGGACAAATCATATATCAAGGAGCGCACGCACGATGACCCGCCAACTCAACCACCAGACCACCCATTGGATCGCCAAACACCCAGTTGTCACCTACTATCTGCTCGCCACGCTGTTCACAACCCTGCTCACCCTGCCGCTGATCCTTCAGCTCGACGGGGTGCCGCCCTGGTTCCACTATTTCGCCGCTTACGGCCCGGCCATCGCCGCGCTGATCGTGACCACCGTCGTTTGGGGGCGGCGCGGCCTCGCCGACTTGGGCGCACGCATCGTCCGTTGGCGCATCGGCTGGGGCAAATGGTTCGTCGCCCTCGGCTCGCCGATCATTCTGTTCGCCGCCGCGCTGCTGATCAACTATCTGCGCACGGGCGAAGCCCCCGACTTCAGCGTGATGTCGTCGATGGACTACATCGGGGACATTGGTGTGCCGTTGGCGCTGTTCCTCTGGCTGATCACGCAGGGCCTGGGCGAGGAGATCGGCTGGCGCGGCTTCGCACAGGAGCACGTGCGCAACGGCGGGCAGGGCTTCCTGCTCACCTCGGTGAGTTTGGGCGTCGTTTGGGCGCTGTGGCACATCCCGTATTTCCTCTACGTTGATGATTACGCCGGGATGGGCGTCGGCGGGTTCTTCGGCTTCGCCTTCAGCGTCGTCAGCGGTGCGATTGTGCTCGGCTGGCTGTACGAATGGACGAACCGCAGCATTCTGGCGGTGGCGGTGTGGCACGCCGTCTTCAACTTCCTCATCGACTCGCCAGTGGGCAGTAGCATGGTGCAGGCCGTGATGAGTATGCTCGTGACAATCTGGACGGTGGCGATCATAATCAGCGTGGTGCGCAACGGGGCGCGCCAGCAGAAATCTCAAGAGGAGGCTGTACAAATGAATCCCGTCATGCGGACACTCATCAAGCTCCAGAACCCCTTTATGAAGCGGCTGCTGCACTCGCCGCTGCACGGCATGGTCAGCCGGATGTACATGCTCATCACCTTTACCGGGCGCAAGAGCGGCAAGGTCTACACCACGCCGGTGCAGTATGCGCAGGACGGCAACACCCTTTACGTCATCACGTCTGAGGAATATACGTGGTGGAAGAATCTGCGCGGCGGGGCACAGGTACAAATCCGGCTGCGCGGCGAGAACTTCACCGGGCAGGCCGATACCTCCACCGATGCAGCCTACATCGGTTCGGTGGTCACCAAAGTGTATCCGGCCCTGAAGGAAGACCAGGTAGCGGGCTTCGTGCCGGGGAAAGTCGCCCTCACCATCCAACTGCCGGAAACCGCCGCCCAGGGATCAACGGTGGCCGCCGCCGCTGAGTAACCCCACCCCCACAGATCCTTAGGTCCAACCGTCGTCACCGAGGCGCTGCCCCCAGCGCCTCCGTTGCTTCCACATGCTTCCCCGTGCTTCCCCACGATTCCCCCGCCGCCAACGCCACGATGACAAGCTGATACGCTTTTGCGCGCCGAACAGGGTAGCAGCGGTGCCGAGGCTAGCCGTCGAGGGCTTGCAGCAGTTGCCGGAAGGCGGTTTTGTAGTCGGCGGCGAAATCGTAGCGGGGCCGCCGCCGCAGGTCATCGGGCGGGTCTGCCGGGCTGATCCGCGCGATGTGGACGGTTTTGCTCTTCGTCTTGAAGAATGTCCAGGCCGCCTCGACTCGTTCGTCGGTCAGCGCGGCGGGCGAAAGCAGCAGCACCATCCGCAGGCACTCACGCAGCGCGGGATGCACCCCGCCCGCCCAGTTGAAATCTTCGGGGTCGTTTTCGTGCAGCCAGCAGGCGACGCCCAACTTTTGCAGGTCGTCGGCGAGTTGTTCGGCGATGGCGACGTCATCTGGCGCGAAGTTCAGGTAGACGGTCTCTTGTGGCAGCTTGACGCGGGTGTTTGTCGCCACTTTGATCGCGGCGGGGCGGGCGATCTCGGCGTGGGCGGGGGTGTTGCCCATACGGAACACCACCCCCCCACAGATGGGGCACTCGCCGCGCGTGGCGGGCACCCCCTGCCGTGTCCAGACGGGCGTGGGGTGGAGCATTTCGACCGTCGTCCGGTCGCGCACACAGTACGCCTCAACGCTGGTCTCGTCTGCGTCGCTCCGCCGTTGATCGTCGGTCATCGCTCGTTCCCCCGCCTCATCCAGCGCCTCAATCCTGATGAGCGCATTATACCGAGGCCGGGATGCGCGCGCCGCCGCTACTCGCCCAGGGTGAAGCGCATGGCCCGTTCGTACAGCGGCTTTTGCATCCGGTACTGATCGACGCGCGGGTATTCGACCAGAATCCACGCCCGCCAAATCTTGCCTTCGACCGGCTCGAAGTATGTGATGTAATCGTCGCGGATCATCTCTTCAGCCACCTGTTCGGAAAGCTTGAAGGCCACGCCTGCGCCACACAGCACCGCAAATGCCTTCCCCTTAATGGTGTAAGCCGGGTATCCAAACAACTTGCCCTCGCTGACACCAGGGATGACGAGCAGCATGTCGTCCATGATCTTTTTGATCTGCGGATTGAAGCGCTGGCCCGTTTGTGTCGTATTTTGACTCATAAATTCCTCACTTTACTTGTACGCCGAGGTTACGCTCGCGTGACTCATAGCTGTGCGTTGACTACGACTATAGCACACAATGCATAATTTTGGATGGGCCACATGAACCAATATGCCGACTTTCTTTAGCCACATTTCATC